>JBPCPB010000446.1:0-4267 GCA_050999735.1 Thermomicrobiales bacterium
GAGGAAGCGGTTGAAGTGCTCTTCTTTGTCGGCTGCCTCGGCTCGTTCGACAGCCGCAATCAACGCACCACGATGGCCCTCGCGCGCATCCTGCAAGCCGCCAACATCAACTTCGCCATCCTCGGCAAGGAGGAAACCTGCACCGGCGATCCTGCCCGCCGGATCGGCAACGAATACCTCGCGCAGATGATGGCGCAGCAGACGGTCGAGACGCTCAATCAGTACAGTTTCAAGAAGATCGTCACCGCCTGCCCGCACTGCTTCAATGCGATCAAGAACGAGTATCCACAGATCGGCGGTAACTACACTGTCGTCCACCACAGCGAACTGATCAGCCAGTTGATCGCCGAGAAGCGCATCACGCTCGACCCGGCGTCCGATGTCGCCAGCGGCAAGGTGACATATCACGATCCCTGCTATCTCGGACGGTACAACAAGGTCTACGACGATCCGCGCAGCGTCGTCACCGCGCTGCCGGGCGCGGAACTGACGGAGATGGGGCGGAATCGCAATCAGTCATTCTGCTGCGGCGGCGGCGGCGGCCGGTTGTTTATGGAGGAGACGCGCGGCAGCCGGATCAACCAGGCGCGCGTCACCGAGGCGCTGGAAACCGGTGCGACGACGCTCGCCGCCTCGTGCCCCTTCTGCATGACGATGTTCGAGGACGGCATCAACGGCGTCGGCGCGAATGAGCAGTTGCAGGTGCGCGACATCGCGGAACTCGTCGCGGCGGCGATGCTGACGGAGAGAGAAGCAGAGACGCTAAGAGAGGGGAATAGCGCAGAGAGCGCAGAGGACACGGAGAGCACAGAGAAGAAAAAATAAGAATCTCTCCGCGTCCTCTGTGTCCTCTGCGCTATTCCCCTCTCCTGGCAGTTCGGAAAGAGTAGTGATGGAGCAAATCAAACCACACGCGTTGGCGCTTGAAGTGGCCGAGGTGCCGAACGGCGGATTCATGAGCGAGCAGCCGACGAATGCAACGATTGTCGGCACGCATGAGGTCTTTATCGTTGACCCCGGTGATACCGCTGGGGTCGCGTTGATTCAGGAGGCGCTGGGGCGGCGAAGCGATGTGCGCGTTCAGGCGATCCTACTCACACATAGTCACCCCGATCATGCATCGGCGGTTCCTGACTTAAAGAAAATCTATGGCTGCCCGGTGATGCTCAACCCAAAGGAGCAGCCCGTTCTCCGCCAGTTCCTCAGTTGGTCAGACGTGGACGCGGAACTGACGGGTGGCATGACGCTCGCCATCGAAGGCGGCGAACTTCAGGCGGTTGATACGCCCGGTCACTCGCCCGGTCACGTCGCGCTCTACGAGCCGGTGTCTCGCACGATGATCGCAGGCGATCTCGTCTCCGGTAATGGGACGGTGGGCATTTTCCCGCCGCACGGCAAGATGGTCGAGTACATGGCCTCGCTCGAACGGGCGCGGCAACTCCATCCGGCGGTCGTTATCCCCGGCCACGGGCCGACGATCACCCAACCACCGGACATCTTCGTGCAGTACATCGCGCACCGCTCGATGCGGGAGGATGAGATTTACATGGTCGTCGCGCGGGAGCCAACGACGATCGAAGCAATGATTCCCGAACTCTATCCAATCGTGCTGCCTCATTTTCGCCGTGCGGCCGCCGCAACGATCCTCGCCCATCTGGAGAAGTTGCGGGCAGAGGGCAAGGTCCGCCCGGAATCGGACGATCTGTTCGAAGGCATCTGGTCCGCGCAGATGTAAGTTCCCCTGGTGGTGGCAGGCTTTCCAGCCTGCCGTTCGGAGCAGAGAGGCGGGCTGGAAAGCCTGCCACCACCAATCTTGGGCTGTCGTGTTACCTGCTTATACACCGCCCTGTTCGAGGTAACGCATCGCCGTCCGCACCATCATCTCGACGCCGACGGCGAGGCAGCGTTCGTCAATGTCGAAGCGCGGGTGGTGATGGCCCCAGACCTTGCCGCTCGCCTCATCGCGCGAGCCGACCCAGAAGAAGCAGGCGGGGACGAAGTGCGTGAACTCCGAGAAGTCCTCGCCACCCATCGTGCGCGGGCCACTCATTACGTTGTCCGCGCCGACCACATCGATTGCAACGGTGCGCACCAGTTCGGCCATCCGCGGCTCATTGAGAGTCGGCGGCACAACGCGGCGCATCGCAACCTCCGCCGTCGCGCGCATCCCCTCGGCAATTGACGTGACGAGTGCAGGGAGCCGCGCCGCCAGTCTGTCACCGACTTCCAGATCGAAATAGCGCGTCGTGCCATTGAAGGTCGCGGTATCCGCGATGATGTTTGCCGCCGTGCCGCCCGCGTGCAGCGTCGCCACGGTGAGGACGGCGGGCGTAATTGGCGCCACTTCCCGGCTGACGAGCGTCTGGAGCGCGTTGACGCACTCGACCGCGACGACCAATGCATCTACCGTCTCGTCCGGCATCGCGGCGTGCCCGCCCTTGCCCTGAATTTTCACGTCGAAGACATCGCCACCCGCCATCATCGGGCCGGGGAAGACGTTGATCGTGCCGAGCGGCATCTCCTGAATGACGTGCAAACCGATTGCCGCGTCCACATGCGGGTTTTCGAGCACGCCTGCCTCGACCATCTTCCGCGCGCCGCCCCGACCCTCTTCAGCAGGTTGGAAACAGAAGACGATCGTGCCCGCCAGTTCCTCACGATGCCGCATCAGGATGCGGGCGGCGGACAAGAGGATCGCCGTGTGCGCGTCGTGGCCGCAGGCATGCATCGTTCCCGGTGTTTGGGAGCGGTACTCGACGGTGTTCTCCTCCTCAATCGGCAGCGCGTCCATATCCGCCCGCAGGAGCAAAGTTTTGCCCGGTTTGCCGCCGCGCAGGACTGCCTTGATGCCTGTCACAGCGATGCCGGTCTCGATCTCCTCGAAGCCGAGGGCGCGCAGCCGCTCGACGACGATCCCGCTCGTGCGCACTTCCTCCAGGCCCATTTCCGGATGCATGTGGAAATCGCGCCGCGTCGCGATCAATTCCGGTTCCCACTCCGCGATCTCATCCCGCACGGTTGGTGTCATAGTCATTTCTGAACGTCTCCATCCTCAGTATCGGTGTATCAGCGGCGCGATCATACCATTTCTCATGGTAGCGTAGGCTTCAGCCTACGCTACCAACAATCGGTTGCGCGCCTTCTCTGCGCGTAGCATCATGCACGGGCCAACGAATGGGAGTGCGCGAAAGGAACCGACAATGACGCACGGCACGACGGGGCGGCGGATGAAACTGGGCGTGATGCCCTCGCTGAAGGAAGATTCGCTCAATGGGCGCACACCGCGCTACAAGGAGATCGAGGCAATGGCGAAGGCTGCGGAGGCGGCCGCCTTCGATTCTTTCTGGCTCGCCGATCATGTGATGTTCCGCTCGCCAGAGGGGGAGAACGTCGGCTGCTGGGAAGCGTTCTCCTTCCTGAGCGCGCTCGCCGCCGTGACCTCCCGCATCGCGCTCGGGCCGCTCGTTGCCTGTACATCGTTCCGCAACCCGGCTCTCCTGGCGAAGATGGCGGACAGCCTCGACGAGATCAGCAATGGGCGGTTCATCCTCGGCCTCGGTAGTGGCTGGAACGAGCCGGAGTACACGATGTTTGGCTGGCCCTTCGACCACCGCGTCGGACGGTTCGAGGAGGCGATGCAGATCATCGCACCGCTCCTGCGTGAGGGGCGGGTGGACTTCCACGGCGACTACTACGATGCCACTGATACCGTGCTCCGCCCGCGTGGCCCGTCGCCGAAGGGACCGCCGTTGATGATTGGCGGCACGCGCCCGCGCATGCTGCGCCTCACCGCCCAGTACGCCGACATCTACAATACCGATACCGTCTTCACGGCGGAGCGCGTGACCGAACTCTGGACGAATGTGCAAGCAGCGTGCGCGGCGGTCGGGCGCGATCCCGCGACGCTCGAACTGACCTCGTTCACGTCGGTGCGCGTCCTGGGGCCGGGTGAATCCGCGCAGCCGGATGAGCAGGCCATCGTCGGCACGGCGGAAGAGGTCGCCGCCGAATTGCGACGCTTCGCGGACGCGGGTGTCACGCACCTGGTTCTTCGCTTCGAGCAACTGGGCGTGGCGGGGATCGAGCATTTCGCGCCCGTGATGGACCTGCTAGATCGAAATTAGATTGGTGGAGCAGGCTTCAGCCCAATGCGGCTCAGATAGCGATACAGCAGCGAGACCGATGTCTGCGTAGGGGGGGGGGGGGGGGAGGGGGGGAGGGAAGAGAGGGGAGGGTTGGGGGGGGGCGGATGGCAAGGTGGGGGGGG
>JBPCPB010000494.1:0-4777 GCA_050999735.1 Thermomicrobiales bacterium
CGCAGCCCGTGCCACTGCGGGAAGAGAGCGGTGAGATCCAGAAAGAACCCTCCTTCGCGAGACCGATTGCGGCACGAAGGAGTGGAGAGAATGCCCGAACGATTTCACCGCGAATGTGCAAGAGCCATGATGGTACACGGATGTTGGCAATCACCTAGTAGGTCATGCTATATATAACTGGTGATGAGTGAGGGGCAGGAAGCGCGGATACGCGGGATAATCTCGGTAGTGCCAGATCACCACTTATTTGCGGCATGACCCACTAGTCCAGCGGTGTGGCCTCCGCAGTGTTCAATACCTCGCGTCAGGTCGGTAGTGCGATCGGGGTCGCACTCTCTGGCAATCTTGTCAGTGCCGGGCTGCTGCATGGCCTGCATTGGGGCCTCCTCGTCGGCGCACTCGGCTTCCTGAGCGCTGCGGGGCTCGGCCTGCGTTTCCTTACCCATTCCCTGTCCCCGCACCACCGATCAGCCCACCGAGGCGAATCTGAAGGCGCACGGGAACCCAGAGGATATTGAAAATCGCCGCTGCATGAACACCCGCCAGCAATCACGTCGTATGAGTCAGACTTTTCCGCAATTGCGGGGAATGGATTCGGGCCGGTGATGCACATCACCCTTTTTTGAACCGCTTGTCTAACCATGCTTTCGTGTCGGTGAGGGGCTGCGTATCAATCGGCTGGAAGTCGTCCGTGTCGGTCGAGGCGGCCACGCCAAGGGAGTGCCCGAGCCCCGGATAGGTCAGCAGAATGTGGTCGCTGGCGCCTGCGGCTGCCAGCGCATCATCCACGCGCTTCGCGCCGTTCGGGTCCACATTGGCGTCATGCGCCCCCTGCAGGATGAGCACCGGCCCCTTGTAGTTCGGCACGCTGGCGACGACACTCGGCAGCGCTTTGCTCGGCGCGTAGGCAGCGGCGTACGGGCCGGTGTCCTTGTCGAAGTTCGCGAAGACGTTCCGCCAGTACGGGACGATCTCACCCGCGATGTCCAACTTGCCATCGCCGTTCGTGTCGACCTGCGCGTTCAGCTTCGGCGCGCCCCCCGTCGTGGTCGCGCTGAGGTCCAGCGTCATTAGCGCGACGTACCCTAAGACCGTGCCGTGATGCGCTCGGAACGCGGTGCCGATCTCATCGAGGGTGACCATCCCGTCCTTATTGGCATCGACGACGTCGCGCAGGAAGCCGACGCCGAGTGTGAGGTCCTGATATGCGAACGTCTCCGCCATCGTCCCCGCCACCAGCCCTTGCAGGATCAGCCCGGCAATCTCCGGATGCGCTACCGCCAGTTGCGTCGCGACGGTTGTCCCCTCGCTCCAGCCGTACAGGACGACCCGCTTCGTGTCCACTCGGGGGTTCCTGAGCGCTGCCTGATAGACCGTGGTCGCGTCTGAGAGGAGTCGCTGCAGGGTCAGCGTATTGTATTGCTGATAGACTGTGGCGCTGCTCTGGTCGTTCGGGCCGGTGACGTAATGCTTGTTGTAGCGAACGACGGCATAGCCATCGAGTGTGAGCGCGTCCGCGATGTCGCGGAAGATGTGCGATTTCACCTGTCCCGTGGTGCGGTCGAGGATCGTGAAATCCATGTCATACGGTCCGCTACCGGGGATGAGCACCACCGTTGGGAACGGCCCCGTGCCACCCGCGGGGTAGGTAAGCTGCGCATGAGACTGAAAATCGCCGAAATTGACGGTGAAATCGTCCCGCGTGATGCCGGGATTCTCCGCTATGGCCGTCTCTCCCACCCCCGGTGATACTGCCACTGCGGAGCCGCGCACGGCGGTTGCCGCGCTGCTGCTTCCTGATGGGGAGGTTCGTGTCCCCGTGACACCGGAGGAGGATCCCACCGATGCCGTACCGCTGCCAGATGTAACGACGGATCCCGTCGTGGTCGTGGCGGGAAGACGGGCAGTGCCAACACCGGATAGCGCGGTCGTTGGCACTGCCGTCGGTGGGGGTGTCTTGCTGCCCCCGCAGGCGACGAGGAGCGGCACGACACAGAGCGCCGCAATCCAATACGCCGTCATCCCTCTTCGCTGTCCTCGCATCAACCTTCCTCCTTGCGTGACCCGAAGCGGAGACCAGCCGTCATCGCGCGGGCTGGTACACACGAACCCGTTGCCAGTCGGCGCGTGCCAGCGGCGTTGTTTGCATTGGTTCTCTCCTCATGAGCGCCTTCCTGCGTCTTCTCGGTGACAATCGGTTCGAAGGGCGGATCGGGCTCGAAGATCGCTTCGATGGATTGGCCGAAGAGGCGCGCGATCGCGAAGGCGAGCGGGAGGCTCGGATCGTATTTGCCGACCTCCAGCGCGTTGATCGTCTGCCGCGACACACCAAGTCGGGTGGCGACGTCCGCCTGGGACCAGCCGTGCGCGGCGCGCAGGCTCTTCAGATGGTTCTTCACGCCCGATACTGCCGGTTGGCGAGGCCCAGGCCGAGCGCCCAGAGGAGGGCCATCAGAGGCCAGACCCAGAACCAACTGAGATGGGGGAAGCCGACGTTCTCCACGAACCCGTAGCCGAAGGTCACGAGGGCAGTGCCGCCGAAGGCGAAGGCGAGCGCCTCGAACTGGATGCGGCGCTGCAACTCGTCGAGTCGGCCAAGATGCCGCACGACGGCGACGAGCGCGAAACCCGCCGGGATCATCGGCAGGAGCGCAATAGGATAGCGCCAGGGTGACCGGAGATGGCCATTGATCGCCCAGATGGAGAGGAACAACACGACCACATAGGCGATCATCGCGGCACCGAATTCCTTGAGATACGACCGTGTCGCCTCATCTATCCTCGTCTTCATCGCTGCCTCCCTTCGCTCTGTCAAGCATACTTGACACAAGCGATGATACGGCGGCAATGGCCGCGTGTCAAGCATGCTTGACACATAGCAAGGTAAGCGGGGGCCAACATCGAGACGCCCCGAAGCACGTTCGTCTGTTTGCACGATACTTTCTCTGGTATTCACCTTGCCGCACCGCGATGCTACGAGCCGGGGCGGAGGCGGAACGGGCCGCTCACGTCACGGCGGAGCGCGGCGGGCAGATCGTCTGCGGGCGCGGGGAGATTGGCAACATCATCCAGCGCACCGGCGAGGATGTGCGTCAACTCGTCAGGATCGAGATCCGCGAGCGGGTCCCACGCATGCTGTTTCATCACAACGCGGCCTTTATCGTCGAAGGCGACGCCCTCCGCGCGGAGGAGACCCGCCATCGTCTCGGGATGCCCGAATGCCCACGCGCCGGTCAGGACACCCGCCCGGTTGACGACGCGGTGCGCGGGCACCCGCGCTTCCGCCGGAATCCCGTTCATGATCCAGCCGACAAGCCGCGCGTGCCCCGGCATGCCAATCGCCGTCGCCAGCCACCCATAGGTCGTCACGCGCCCGGCGGGGCAGGCACGGACCAGTGCAAAGACTTCGGCACGCGCACGTTGGAGATCAAAAGGCCGCTCGCTCATCGGTTCGGCTCCCGTCTGGTCAGCACCGTGACTGCCTCAATGTGGTACGTCTGCGGGAACATGTCAACCATCCGCACGCGCTCGATTTGGTACGCGCCAGCGAGCGCACGCAGATCGCGGACGAGGGTCGCGACATCGCACGAGACGTAGACGATCCGCGCCGGATGCAGACGCAGGAGACCATTGAGGACACCGGCGTCGCAGCCGGAGCGCGGCGGATCGAGGACAACGGCGTCTATACGCTCCGCGAAGGTCGCCAGAAACCGCTCTGCCTTGTGGACATGAACAAAGACATTCTCCAGATGAGCGGCGGCGGCGTTGAATCGCGCATCCGTGCCAGCGGCGGGCACTTCCTCAACGGCGATCACACGGCGCGCCTGTGGCGCCGCCAGAATCGCGAAGACGCCGACGCCGGCATAGAGATCGAGCACCGTTTCAGTGCCGCTGAGCGCGAGGCCATCAAGGACGCACTCGGCAAGGACCTCTGCCATGCTCAGGGTAGAATGGTTCGTTCGCGCTTCGCGTCGGGTATTGACTTGAAAGAACGCACCACCGGAGACCCGGAAGCGCCGACCGAGGAGCGTTTGGTAGACGGTTCGCCGCTCATGCGCGCTGAACGACACTGCGGGTTCCGCGTCGCTCGTGCGAACGGTTGTCTCGTCCGTGATACCGTCCGTGCTGAGGCGCGCGAGTTCCGTACTGATCGCTGGTTGGCTGATCGGGCAGTGATCAATCGCGACGAGCGCCGCGCTATGGAGGTGGTGAAACGCCGGTTTGCGCTCCGCCGTCGGTTCCACGGTGACGACATTGCGATAGCACCACGGGTCGCGCATCCCGGTGGGCGGCGCGATGATCGCGGCCAACTCCGCATCACTGAGGCGAAGACCCCGGCGCAACTGCTCGCGGAGAATTTCCCCCTTCAACCGTACCTGCGCGGTATAGTCAAGGAATTGCCATTGACAGCCGCCACACGCACCGAAATAGGGACACGGCGGCGCAACCCGATCCGGTGACGCCTCGATCACCTCCACGACGACCGCGCGTGCGAACGTCTTGCGCACTTCGACAACGCGGGTGGTGACGACTTCGCCAGGCACTGCGCCCTTAATGAAGACGACCAGTGCTCCGTACCGCCCCACGGCCTCGCCGCCATTCGCCATCGAATCGGCACGGAGGGTAATCGTCGCACCAACCGTGATGGCACCCTGCGTCATTGCTTCGTCCATCGCATCCCGCCGAATAGAAAAACTAGTGATAGCAGGCCTTCCCACCTCCCGTCCCGTTTCGAGAGGCCGGCTGGAAAACCTGCCCCCACCGCGCCAGTGTACGC
>JBPCPB010000171.1:0-7380 GCA_050999735.1 Thermomicrobiales bacterium
GAGTATCTGACACTGGCGCGGGATCGGGTTGCACAAGCAGTGGCGGGCACATTGCGAACGCGCCCAATGGATAGACCAGTGTACGAGCCGGACGAACGAAAGTCCCACAGCGCCCCACCATTTTCGAGTCCAATGAGTAGATGAAAGCCAGGCTCCTCGGTGCGGAAATTTCCCCCCCTACCGCCTTTGCATTGTGCGCCGACGATCGCTACACTGGCCGCCGGGTCGTGGTCTGTGTGGGCGGCCGCCGGTGGTGCGGTTCCGGGACGGAAGGAGAGGCAATGGTTCGGAGAAGGATGCGATGCGCGCGTGGCGGGGCGATGTTCGGCGTGTTGCTCGCGCTCGTGCTGGTTCTTCCGTCGCTCTCGGCGGCTGATTTCGCGAATGACGCGTTCAAGGCGCTCTGGTCGAAGACCGACGCGAATCCTGGCGGCAAGACCTATGTCTGGGGGCCGTCGCCGTTCACGGACGGTATTGCCGAGGACTACAAAGAGGCCCAGGGTGGCAAGCGCACCGTCCAGTATTTCGACAAGGGGCGGATGGAACTCGGCGCGACCAACGCGGTCACGGCGGGCCTGCTCACCGTCGAATTGATCACCGGCAAGCAGCAGAATGGGGACACGACATTCGTGCCGCGTGATCCGGCGAAAGTGCCGGTCGCGGGCGACCCGGACAATACATTTCCGACCTACGCCGATCTCGCGAAGGTGCAGGCGGCGGAGCAAAACAACAACGGCAAGCCGGTCACGAAACAGTACAAATCCGATGGCTCGTTCGGCACATACGACACAAAGGGCGATCCACTCGCAGTGACTACCGGTTTCGATGACACGACGAAGCACAACCTCCCCAAGGCGTTTGCGGACTTTCGCAATGCGCCCGATTTCGGTGGCCTCTCTGCCATCGGCCTCGCGATTACCGAGCCAATCTGGGCGACGGTCAAGGTCGGCGGCACGCAGAAGGATGTTCTGATGCAGGGGTTCGAGCGGCGCGTGCTCACCTACACGCCGAGCAACCCAGACGGTTTCAAGGTGGAATACGGCAACATCGGGCGGGCGTATTACGCATGGCGGTATCCGAGTGGAACAGCACCGGTCCCAGCGGGAAACGCGATCCCGGCTCCTTCCGGCAGCGCGACACCCGCTCCCTCGGCGACCGCCGCGCCTGCCCCGGCGAGTGGTGACATTGACATCGTGGCGATCGCGGATCCATCGGATCCAAAGCCGGATACACCCGTCAACCTGACGATCAAACTGACCAAGGGTGGCGCGCCGGTGGCGAATACGCCCGTCCATATAGACTGGAAGTTCGAGATGGGCGTTGCCGCACAGACGAGCGATGTGACGACGAACAACGATGGCGTCGCGCAAGCATCAATCGTTACTACCGGTGCGATCCCCGGAACGACCGCGCAAATCATCGTCACGGTGAATGGCAAGTCGTATGGTTCGGTGGCCGGGCTGTTAATCAGTTAAACGCCCCGCGCGGTGAGAGGAGTGGTGCATGTCGTCAACCGAGGAGTTTCGCCGGATCGCGGACGCACTCCTGGCGGCGTGTGGCCCGGTGGACGGCGCCTATTGCTATGTCGGCACGGTCGCGCCCGGCCTCGGTGTACCGCTCGTTGATGTGCAGCGCATCCTCGACAAGATAGAGCGGCTTGGTCTCGTTGAATGCACGACGCAGAACCCGCTCCAGTGCCGCCTGACGACATGGGGCCAGGAGCATCTGGCGCGGCAGGCGCGACGCGCGGCAATTGCCGGCAACGAGCACACCGAGGACTGAGGCGAAAGAATTGCACGATGGTAGCTGGGTGCCCTCTGGGCAGATTTCCAGCCTGCGAGCGGGACGCAGACTGGAACGCCCGCGCTACCGGCAATTACCTCAGTACAACCGCAACTCCTGCCGGACACCGCGCACATCCGCCTCGACTTCGAGGCCGATGACCGGCGGGCGGCTGTAGTACCAGTGGATACCGTGCGCCGCCGCCGGACCCATCGCCGCGAGGATTTCCGTTGGCAGAAAGGGATGAAGGTCGTGCTCGGTGTAGAGGTTGAGGGCGGTCACCGCCGACCAATCCGTCTCCAGCGCGGCGAGGCTCGCCTGCATCGCCAGCATGACGCTTCCGGTCTTTTCCTGCAACGCGTCGGGCGCGTTTTCGCCGGGGCGCACCGTCGCCTTCTCAGGCGCGCCGGAGACGATGAATGTCTGCCCGCGCGCGGTTGTTGGCACGGTGTACGAGAAGGCGTAGAGCGTCGTCTCCATCGGTGGGTTCACGCGTAGTGCGATATTGCTGCGCCCGATCGGGTTCTGCCCCTCGACAAAGATGCCCCAATCCATCAACAATGCGCGGTATTCCTGGTTGAACGCGCCGAAACCGCTCACCGTGTACGGCTCCGGGCAGCGCAATTCGACGGCGCAGAGCGCGGTGCGCGCCCGCCCGTGTGCCGTCAAATGCCGCTCCGCAGCAGCGAACCCCTGCTGATACGGCAGTGGCTGCTGGAATATCGCATGGACGATCTCATATCCCGGCATGGCGATCACACCGCCGGAGAAGGGCGCACTCGTCGTGATGCGCGGATCCGTCGCAAGAGGCAAAAACTGATAGTTGCCCGCCGGGTGCTGCATGAGTGGCATCGCGTCCTCCGTTTCGTGAATGATCCATCACATAGCCAAGCAGAAACATCAGGGCGGTGATCGCCACTGCCAACCTTGCACTGTCCAGCGTACCAACGCGTCGGTGAACGTATCCTGTTGCGAGACGAAGGCATCCACTTCCGCTACTGTCGTCGCAATCGTGAAATCGCTTGGGACGATGATAATGCCCGCGTGACGCCAATGGGCGGGTATATGCCATGCTCGCTGCCAGCGAATCCATGCGTCATGAAGCAATGCGAAGTCATCTTCGTTTTCCGTGACGATGATTCGCTGATCCCGCGCCGCGACGATCAGATGTTCATCATCGTCCGCAGCGTGCATGGCGATCTCCGCTGCCTGTCGCGCGTCATGACCGCGCATCCGAAGCTCGTGCGCCACGCGCCACGACAAGCATTGATCAATGTGCAGACGCGCCATTACCGTGTGTGGTTCGCAAGCGTGCGTCGGATTCGTGGATCGAGATCGGCCTCGTGTACATGGTAATAGGCGATAGCTGCGTCAACCGCCGCGAGGGGAAGGTCGTAATCCCGCGCGGTACGCTCGCGATCCCAGTCCACACCGATCAGATAGCCAATCAGGGACCAGACGGGCGTACCAGAGTGGACGAGACGCGCTTCAGCCGGATCGCGCTTCCGAGGATGCGGTTCAATGTATATTGTCATGACCGTGTCTGTTGTTGCCATCGGCGTCTCCATGCCGTTTCCATCGCTGAGTGTGATTGTAGCATGTGATAGCATCCGATCGAAAGAACCGAGGAGAAGGAGAAGCGATGAGTGATCTTGATGCGGTCTACCAGGCAGTTGATGCAAACGATGGGCGTTTCGTCGCGGACTTGCAGCGCGTGGTGCGCCAGCCGAGTATCTCGTCACAGAACATTGGTGTGCGGGAATGCGCGGCATTGCTCGTTGCGATGATGCAGGACCTCGGTATGGATGCGCGGATGATGGAGACCGCCGGGCTGCCCGTCGTCTATGGGGAGATGCGCGCCCCACGCGCCGATGCCCCGACACTGGTGATCTACAACCATTACGATGTCCAGCCGGCCGAGCCGCTCGATGAGTGGACATACCCGCCGTTCGCTGCCGACATCGTAGACGGCGTGATGTATGGCCGGGGCACGACCGACGCGAAGGGGAATCTGCTCGCGCATCTGAAAGCGGTGAACGCCTTTCAGCGCGCGGGGGTGCCGCTGCCGTGCCACCTCAAATTCCTCTTCGATGGCGAGGAGGAATCCGGCAGCCCGAGCCTGCCTGCCTTTGTCGCGGCGCACACGGACCTGCTCGCCGCTGATGCCGCGCTCTCCTTCGATGGCGGCTTCGCGGCGGACGACCGGCCGCAGATCAGTTTCGGGTCGAGCGGCCTCTTGTATGTCGAGATTCGCGTGCGGGGGGCGAGCAAAGATTTGCACTCCGCCCGCGCGCGGCTGGTCGAGAACCCGGCGTGGCGGCTCGTCTGGGCGCTTGCCGGACTGAAGGACGCGGACGAACGGGTAACGCTCGATGGCTTCTACGACCCGCTCCGCCCGATTACCCCTGTCGAGCGCGCGGCATTGGCGCGGACGGGGTGGGACGACGCGGCGCAACAGCGCGAACTCGGTGTCACCCGCTTCCTCGGCGGCGTCAGCGGGACGGCGGCGCTGGAGCGGCTGCTTTTCACCCCAACCTGCAACATCGCCGGCTTCGCGACGGGCTGGATGGGTGAGGGGCACAAGACGGTCTTGCCGAGCCGCGCGGCCTGTCGCCTCGATTTCCGGTTGGTCGCGGATCAGGACCCGATCACCATACTGGCAGCATTGCGCCGCCATCTCGACGTCCATGGCTGCGCGGATTTCGAAATCGAGGATATGGGTTCGATTGAACCATCGCGTACCGCGCTCGACACGCCCTTCGCGCAATTGATTATCGAGTCGGCGCGGCAGGTCTATGGCGTTGAGCCAGACATCCGGCCGACGCACGATGCGTCCGGTCGCCAGGGCGTCTGGCTCGGCGGTCGGCTCGGCGGCATTCCCTCCGCCGGGACGGGGGTCGGCCCGCCAGACTGGCACGGCCACGCGCCGGACGAGTTCATCACGCTCTCCCACTACCTGCGAGGCATCAAGTATTCCGCGACGATCATGGCTCAGTTTGCAGCGCGCGAAGAGCGGAGAGAACCGGTTACTGCACGGTCAGTTTCATAATCATGCCGAGCTGCACATGGCCGGGGACGGTGCAGACGATGTTGTAGGCGCCAGGTTGAAGGTCTACCGTGATCGAGGTCGTCTTGCCCGAATCAATCGTGTCGCTATCCTTGATCACCGGGCCGGTGATGCCGCCGCCCTTGCTCGCATCCGCCTCCTTAGTCACGCCGACATTGTGCGGAGTGGGGCCGTCGTTCTTGATGTTGAAGGTGATCGAACCCGCCTTGATCGTTGACTTGTCCATCGCGATCGCGTAGTCCTTTTCGACGAAATTGATAGCGGTGTCACCGGCGGGCGGCGGTTGATCCGAACCACCCCCCGCTGCCGCGCTGCCACCCGCTGCCGCGCTACCCCCAGCGACGGGAACGGCGGTCACGAACGGCGCCGGGCCGCCACTGCCGACAACCAGCGCGCCGACGACCAGCACCGTCGTGGCCCCCAACCCGATCACAAAGGCAACGAGACCGCCCACACTGCGCTTCGTTGTCACGCTTCGCATTTGTGCCCGCTCCTCTAGTACATCCACGGGGCCACGTTGCCCCCACCGCATCCGCATTGACGCCGCGCCGCGCGGCACGCCGCTATCTTACGTCACTTTACGCATCGCGCGCACGATTGCTGCCATCATCCACCGAGTACATCCGCCCGCGTGATGCGCATCAGGTATTCCGGCGTCGGCTCATTGGGTGATGGCACGGTTTTGAGATAGCGGAAGCCCGCCTTCTCGTACGCGCGAATAGCGATCCGGTTCGCCTCGCTCGGATCAATGATGCAACTCGTCGCATCTCCCGCACCGAAAACAATCTCGCGCAGAAAGGCGCGCAGGATGTGGCTACCGAGACCTTTATGTAGACAATCTTCTTCCCCGATGAAGAGGTCCACGCCCGCCGCCTCGTCGTCCGTCTCCACGAGCACGGCATGCTCCGGGTAGTCGCGGATCATGTAGGTCTGGATATAGCCGATGGGCCGATCCCCCAAAAGGATGACATAGGAATCCGTCGGCTCTTCGCCCCGGATGGGCGGCCCATATTCCTTCACAATCGCCTCGTACGACGGCGCAACGCCGCCCCACCACCATTCCAGCACATGCGGCGTCTGGAGCCAGCGATACAGCACCGGCAGATCGTCCATCGTCATCCGGCGGAAGCCAATCCGTGTCGGGTCGAGCGCATCGCTGAGATCAGGACCCGGATTGCCGGTCATAGTTCCGCACCATCATTCCCGTCGTCGGACGCATGCCGAGTCGCGCATAAAAGGGCTGGACTTCTTCATCACACAAGAGATCAATCATGTACAGTTCACGCAGTGTATCGAGCATCCGGCGCATCAGTTCCATTCCGATACCCTGCCCTTGATAGGGTGGCAATACTTCGAGGTGTGGAATATATGCGCAGGTGACGCCATCGCTAATCGCGGTCACAAACCCCACCACATTTGCCGTCGCATCATCCAGCGCAAGGAAAACATGATCGCCCCCTTTGAGGAGACGCAGGTGCGTCTCCGCGTCGGGTGGATTCGGCCAACCGACAAAGAAGCCTCCACGTAAAGCATCAGCTGTAATGCCTTCAAGAGAATCGGTATACACAATCATGATCGCGCTTCCTCTCTACGCGGCACGGACAGCGGACGCATGCGATGGAGGCGGTGATGGACGCGGCCACCGGGGAGCGGCGTCGCGGAGAAGGCAATAGGTGGCGCATTCTCCGCCATCATTTTTGTCAGGGCGAGGTTTGCCGTCAAGTGAGCCTTGGCAACGAGGGCGAGGTGCGCGCCCTGCGCCGTTTCGTCAATCACCTCCGTCACCCAGGCGGCGGAAATCATGTGCGGCTCGCGCATCGCGATGTCGCGCGGCGTCGTGTCGGGCGGGATTTCGAGCGCGTTGAAGAACCAGAGCATGTCGCCGTGGTACATCGCGGGGAACATTTCCGGTACGTATTGGTGGCCCCAGCGGGCGTATCGCTCGGCGTAGACGCGGTTCGCCGCCGCAAGATCGGGTTCCGCCGCGATGGCGCGCGAGACGGTTTCGCGCATCGCCGCCGCGAAATCGGCGTGCGGCGCGTCCGGCAGGTAGCGACAGATACCGTAGATCAACGCTTGGCAGAGCCAGTAGGAGATGCGGAAGCGGGGCGGGTTCTGGCCCCCCGCGAACGGCTGCCACCACTCGTGCGACGGCACGCCGTGGTTGTCCGTGACGACATCGGGCCGCCATTCGCGCATCAACCGGGGGCGCACGCGCGCCTCGCCGTAGATTGTCTCCGGGTCGCCCATATGGTTGCTGAACTCGACGCCGACCGCGTTATACCGCGCCGCGTGATGCTTCCATGTCGGGTGCTCGGCCATCAACAGGGCATGGAGGGCCGTGCCGTCCGGGTTCTCATCCGGGATGACGACGATGTTGCAATGGTCGAGGAGCGCCGTCGTTGCCGGATCGGTCGCGAGCAGTTCGACGAAGCGGAGCGCGGCGGTCGTGCTTGCTACTTCGTTCGCGTGGTGCCGCGCGACGATCATATGCGTCGGCTTGATCGCCGCCAGTTTCGTCCGCGAGCGCA
>JBPCPB010000240.1:0-16266 GCA_050999735.1 Thermomicrobiales bacterium
GGCAGCCAGGCGTACACCCTCAGCGTCACCACGCCGACGATCACCCTCTCGCCCGCCACTCTGCCCGGCGGCGTCAGGAGCGTCGCCTACCCCGCGACGACGCTCGCCGCAGCGGGTGGCACGGCGCCCTACACCTTCACCGTGACGACCGGCATGCTCCCCACCGGGCTGATGCTCTCCCCCTCCGGTCTGCTCTCCGGCACGCCGACAGCGGGCGGGACCTTCACCTTCACGGTGACGGCAACGGACGCCAATGGCTTCACCGGCATGCAGCAGTACACGATCACGGTCAGCACAACAGCCCCGCCGACGCTCAAGAGCATCGCCCTCACCGGTCCCGGCGGGACACCCCCGCCGACCACGCTCAAGGTTGGGCAGAGCGTGGCGATCACCGCGACCGGCACCTTCTCGGACGGCAGCACGCAAAATCTGAGCACGCAGGTGCAATGGTCGTCGAGCAACGCGACCGTCGCCAAGGTGGACACGACGGGCACGGTGACGGGGGAATCGCCGGGGACAGCAACGATCAGCGCGACGCTGAACGGGGTGAGTCAGAGCTTCACGGTGACGGTCGGGGCGCCGACGCCGATTGGCATTACGGTGCAGCCCGCGCCCGCCAGCAGACCGAGTGGCATGGGCATCATGCCGCCGGGATCGCCCGCGCCCGCAGCGGCCCCCGTGGGACGGTGACGCGCAACCATGTGATCCGGTGTCCGTTAGTATAGAGTGAGTTTCACTATCGTCGGTGTGGGGACGCGAAGGGGGAATCAGTTGAAGAACGAGGAACGCGGCCACGGTCTGTCACGGCGGGAGATGCTGAAGGGGACGCTCAAGGCGGGGGGCTACGCTGCTCCCGCCATCCTCTCGCTCTCCGCTCTCGCGCCCGTCGGCGCGGCCAATCCCTCGTCCCCGCCAACCCCAACGCCGACGTCAGTGCCACCGCCACCGCCGACCCCATTCATCCTCACCTTCGGGCAGGATGCCCTGCTCACCAACACCGGCGCGGGCGCCTCCTTCGATGTCTACTACACCCTCTCGAATCAGCCCGCCGGTACGCTGACCTTCCTCGGCACGATCACCACCGACCGCTTCGGCTTCGGCGGTGGCGTCTTCCCCCTCACCGTGGATGCCAGCAAAGTCACCTCGGTGACCCTGACCTACATCCTGCACGGCAACCCACCGACCTCGCCCCCCGCCGCTACCTTCACGAGCACGCTGGTGTCGGCGCTCACCCCGGTGAACGGCATGCGCCCGCCGCTGACCTTCGTGGGGCTGGTGGTGCAGGAGCCGACGGTAGCGGCGTGCAATCCCGGACCGCTGAATCAGTTCACCGAGTATGTGGATGTGGCGATCCTCAACGCGATGCCGGGCATCACGTATACCATTTTCGTGCAGCCGAACACGCTGACCGCGCCGGTGCAGGTGACGACGGCGACGACGAACGGGGACGGCAACGTGACAGTCTTCGCGGCGACGCCCGCGCCGGTGATGACGACCACGCCCACCTCGGTGGTAGTAACCGCCGTGCCAACGGGTGGGGGAACAACACTGACGCTGACGGCGAGCGGGGCGAATCTGGTGACAATCCCGTGCTCCGCGTTCACGGTCGCAACGACGGCGATCCGGGCAATCGGCATCACCAGGACGTAGTGGCCGGAGCCGGGCATCGTGCGATTTCACACCGATACGCAGCGGCGATAGTCAGGATATGCCGCTGCGTATCGGTCCTAAACCGCACGCACAGCCCCACACATCTCGCTCATCGCCGCTTCCCCTTCCCCATCACCTGACAGAAATGTCATCGCGGGACAGACACAGGCGTTCCTCATCCGTCAGGCGTGCCGTTATCATGACCGGAATGGCGGCATGGCGCGCTGTTTACCGGCATGATGACCGCGTGAGATACTGACGATAGGGGAAGAGGAAACGACCGCATGACCCGCACGACACCACCGTCTCTAGCCGCGCTCTCCCGGCGGCGATTTTTCGTACTTTCCGCGACCACCGTAGCGTCCGCCGCGCTGGCGGCCTGCGGTGGGTCAAAAGCGACGCCAACCGCCCCGACCACGCCAACCGCCGCCCCATCAACACCGACGATGCCGCCGCTGGCCCCGACACTCGCACTTCCGCCTGCCACAGCGACCGCACCGCCAGCGACGGCGACGATCAGCGTGCCCACGCGGGCGCCGTCATCTACACCGACCGCGCAACCAAC
Organism: Thermomicrobiales bacterium; assembly: GCA_050999735.1. Taxonomy (GTDB): domain Bacteria; phylum Chloroflexota; class Chloroflexia; order Thermomicrobiales; family JALYUS01; genus JALYUS01. The sequence continues at coordinate 2,216 of JBPCPB010000240.1, forward strand.
GAGCGTCGCGACTGGAACAGCGGCGCCAACGGCCACCGCAGACGCAACGACCACGAGCGGTACGCCCACCGGCGCGCAAGCAATCCTCAACGTTAAGCAGTACGGCGCGGCGGGCAACGGCATAACGGACGATACCGCCGCGATCCAGGCGGCGATTGATGCCGTCCCGGCCTCCGGCGGCACGGTGTTCTTCCCGCCAGGGACGTACATCGTCGCGCCGAAGAAGACCGTCGGCATCGTCATCAAGAGCAATCTGCGCCTCGCCGGGTCAGGCGCGGCATCCGTCCTGAAGATCAAGGATCATCTCGGCGATTGGCAGCGCCTCTTCTCTCCGCGCGCCCTCACCGGGAATGTCGAGAACGTCGCAGTTGAGGACCTCGCGTTCGATGCCAATATCCAGAACAATCCGGAATCGCTGATCAACGAGAAGAAAGAGCAGACGTATCAAACCTTTATCCACATCACATCCGGCAGAAATCTCACCGTCCGCCGCTGCCGCTTCGCGCCTTATTCCGGCGTCTGGGCCGTCGCGTTCGTCGGGCAGACGATTGACAATTGCGCCGTGACGGACTCGTATTTCCAGTTTGTCATGCGGGACGCCAACCCGGATTGCGACAATTCGGCGGTCTACATCGAAGGATCGCACTACGTCTTTTCCGGCAACACCTTCGAGAGCGTGCCGATCCCGCACCGGGGGGCGCGCGCCTGCATGGAGACACATGGCGGCCCGGCGGAGGTCTTCAACAATACGGCCACCGGCTACCAAACAATCCTCAACATCGTTGGCTCGTACTATCCGGGCGGCAGCCCCGGCGATGTGCATTGCCACGACAATACCTGCACCGACGCCTTACTCGGCATCATGCTTTGGCCGACGATGCCGAATAACCTGAAGAACGTCACCGTCATGAATAACACGATCAATATCGCGCAGACGAAGCACGGCACGGTAGACACGGCGGGCATCACCATTCTCTTTTCCGCGGAGGCAAAAGCGTTGGCGGGGAATATCACGATCGCGAAGAACACGATCCGCTTCCAGGACGAGGGCGCGGGCCGCTCCGGAGACTTCTACTACAACTCCGCCGGCATCGGGTTGCACAACCTCGGCGGCGTCTCCGGTGTCGTCATTGACGGCAACACTATCGAACTCGCCCCGTCGGCGGGCGTCGCGATTGGCCTCGCCGAACCCGGCAAGCGGTCGTTCGACAATGTCCGGGTGACGAACAACACGATCACCAACCCCGGTCAAAACCTCGGCTTCCCCACCGACTTCCGCGCGGGCGTGCTCGTCAACTCAACCGCGTCGAACATCGAAATCAGCGGCAACACGATCGCAGACACCTTCCCGACGCCGCGTTGCCCCACCGCCATCGCCTTCGACTCGGCGCCCGGCAACGCCTACAAGGGAATCACCGTGGCGAACAACACGATCACTGCCGTCGGCAGAAATCTACCGCTCCTTCTACCCACCGGGGCCCAGCGATAGTGAGCACCGCGATGCGCGGCGAGGATATTCACCGTGAGCGTGGCCTTTTTATGACAGCCTTCCCTGATAGATGGCGGATGTCGCGATCTGGCGGTACGCCGCGAGCGAGGCGGACGAAGAGTTGACCCGCCAGTCGGTCTCCTTGTTCTCGTCAAACCAGATCACCGCCCGAATGCGCGGGAACGTCGCCGGGATGCTGTGCAGGAACCCGGCGGTGATCCAGCCCGGCTTGTTACCCCCCTGTTCGGCGGATGCCGTCTCCCCGATCATCATCGGCTTTGCCGTCAATGAGGCGAGTGCGGAATATGTGCCGCCGAAGACGGTTCCAAGGTCCTGCCAATGCGACCAGGTTTGGGTCGCTCCCCAGTTATAGCCGTCCATGCCGACCCAGCCCACGTACGCATCACCCGGATAGAAGGGACGGTACGCGGCGGTGGCCGAGCCACCGATGTTCGGGCACCAGACCCAGCGCGCGTTCGTCGCCCCCTCCTGACGAAAGATTGCCGCCACATGCCGCCATGCGCTTACGTACTGGCTCGGGGTGTTCCCGTTGACTCCCGCGCCCCACGGGTACCAGTTGGCGTTCATCTCGTGTGCGAAGCGCAGATAAAAGTGCTTGCCCCACGCCGCGGCGGCCCGCGCCCATTGATGAAGATACGTGTCGTAGGCGCCACCGATGATCTTCTTGAGCGCGTAAGCCGGTTGGCTGGCGCCGAGGGTGTAGTTCCACGGCTCCCATGTAACCATCGGCATCAGGCCGCGCGCGGTAACCGCATCCATGCGGGTGGGATCGAAGGTGGAATGAGCCCAGTCCTGGTACCACATAACAACTGCTGGGGCGACACCGACCATGCCGGTAAATCGGTCGAGGATGGCGGGGTCATCGGGGGCGCCGGAAATGTACGCCCCAAGGGCAATCGCCGCCGCCGCCACCACACCGGAGGATAGCCGAATGCCCGATGCCTCGAGAACCGAGGCGCCAAGGGTGAGGCCGGAGAGTGTAAGAAACCCGCGTCGTTGCATCTCCATGCTCCTTCAGAAAAAGAAATTCCGATAGAGCAACGATAGACACATTCGCACGCGCTCAGAGGGCGATCGCGCGGTTTTGAGATAACAAAGTCTTCATCCACGAACCGCCGGTTAATAGCCGATGAGGGCGTCCGCGACGGTCGGATAGGTGCGCAAGACGCGGTCAAGCATCGTCAGGGCGAGAACCGATATTACCTGCGTGCTCGGCTGGGCAATGCGCAGATCCCCCCCCGCGACGCGCGCCGCCTTCAGGCCGCCGATCAGGCTACCGAGGCCCGAACTGTCCACAAATCCGACCTCGGCGAGATCAACGACCAATCGCGAATGCCCGGTCGCGACCGCGTTCGCGATTTCGTTCCGGACATGGGTCGCGGAGAGGGCGTCGAGTTGCCCGGAGAGATGGATCACCGCTGTCGCGCCCGCACCTGAATCAACCGTTACCTGCACACTACCCTCCTTGGCGCGCTTCCGCGCTACGCGATCTGCCGCGCATGATCGCCCGCGTCCGATGTGATCGTCGCCGCATGCTCCGCAAGCACCGGCCAGAAGCGCTCCGCGGGGCCGAGCGGGCCGCCGGTCTTCCGCGCGAACTCCGCCACCGTACCGGGAACGTCCGTAGTAAAGCGGAAGATGACCGGTACTTGCGACCGGTAGGCGGCAATCGCCGCGATCCGGCGTTCCAGCGTCGTGCTAATCGCGACCGGCATGGGTGGGGCGACGGCTCCCGCGACCTCTTCGAGGCGGCGGTCCACGCCGGCCGGTGTATGAATGGCATACGGGCAATCCTCGTAGGCCAGCACCCGCACGCCGCGCGCGGCGAGAACACGCCCGACCGCGAAGATAATCTGATGATCAACATGCTCGCCAATCCCCAATGGGACAAAGACGGTGCCGTGATCCTCCCACTCGGGCAGGCTGCGAATTTCATCCGCGATCAGGGTGACGAGGCCGGTTTCGACCGCTTGCGGCGTGCCGAAGAGCGACGGGTCCGAAAGATAGCGGTCGCCGCGGTAGATGGCATCGGGGTAGCCCAGCCAGTGCGCCCGCGCGCCGAGCGCCTCGACCGCGTCGCGGTCCTCCTCCTGGCGGTGGAGCACATTCTCCTCGACACCGCTCACGCCCCAGCGGCTGTGCTTCCACTTCGCGAAATCCGTGATGATCTCGTCCGGCACCTCCCCGGCAAAGACCGTGACGACGACCGGCTCGCACCCCTGATCGGCGAGCAGCGCAACCGTGCCACCGCAGGAGAGAACGACGTCGTCGTAATGCGGCGAGAGAAAGATCGCCCGCGCTGTCGCGAATGGTGACATGCCTGAACCCCGATACCCCATGTCCATCACCTCCATGCTATGCGTGCCTCCGGCTTCCGGAGAGCCGGGGATAGAGCGAGGGCGCCTTCTCCGTCCGCAGTGTCACTTCCGCCGGGGCCTTTTCTTCAGCGGGCTTGTATAAGAGCGCGGTCATGACCCCCCAGAGCATCACGATGTCGTAGGCGGCCCAGAAGACATTCACGAGGATCACCCCGCCGTTGTGTGTCAGACCGAGGGCGAGACGCGCCAATCCGTAGATACTGGCGGCCGCGAGCACGACGATGAAAGCGATCTGCCACCGCACCAGCCGCCAGAAGATGCCGCTCTGGCGCGTTTTCGACGTCACGGCGAAGGCGAGTTTGCGCCCAAAGAAGACGCTACCGACCGCGCTCGTCACGGCGGCGATCCAGATCGGGAACAATGCCAGGCTGTGCTGCCGCCCCCGCCACGTGGGCCGCCCCCACGAGACGACGGCGAAGAGCAATTGGTTGATGAGAAGATACGGAAGCAAGTGGCGGAAGAAATCGTTTGAATAGGCGCGCACCGGCATCCAGCCGAAGAAGAGGTAGAGGATCGGCGCGACAAGATAAATGACCGCGAAGAAACCCGAGAGGTAACTCCACATCGTCCCAAAATACATCAGCCGCTGAGCGAGGGAGAGGCCGCGCTGCACCAATGGGTTCTCGCGCAGCATCACCTGGATCGTCCCTTGTGCCCAGCGCAGCCGCTGTTGCAACGCCGTCCCCAAATCCTCCGGCGCGAGGCCGACGCAGTGCGTCTCGTTCGAGTAGACCGATTTCCAGCCAAGCCCGTGCATCCGCATCGCCGTCGCCATATCCTCCGTGACCGAGATCGTCGCCATCGGCATGACGGGGACGGCCTCATCCGAGCGGTCAACATCTACCGCCATCAGCAACTCGCGCACGACACCGATCGCGACGAGCGGCGAGATCGTCCGCCCGGCGAGCGCCTTGAGTGCGGCGTCATCGCGGACAATCGCTTCCAGGCGGTCGTCGCGGCTGGTGGGATCGGCAGCGCCGAAATCGGGAATGTCGGCCAGTTCAGCACGGATCTGCTCCAGGTCGTCCATGACGAAGAGGTTCGCAACCTCCTCGGCGCAGCGCTGGAAGTCCCAGGTTACTTCCTGGATCGTTGCACCCTGGCGCAACGCGCGGCGGGCATCATGGACCGCCATTTGCAGGACACGCAGACCCATGCGGAAATGCGGGTCGGCATCATGCGGCAACTCTTTTTCGGCGTTGCGCAGCATGCGCGTGGCGGCGCGGAGCGTGCGACGCACCCGTTGACCCAGATCGCGGATATACGAGGAAATCCCCACTTGCATCAATGCCTCGCGCCGCACCACGGCATTCGAGCCACAGAAGAAGGCCGCGTTCCAGCCGTCCTTCCCTTGCTGGATCGGGCCATAGAAGAGCGGCGCCTGGCTGCCGAAGGGGTCACCGGGCGGGACATTGTAGAAGTATTGCGTTGTCTGGAGGAAGCCGACGCGCGGATCACGGAAAAAGCCGAGCGTCCGGTCGAGGATTTCGGGCGAGGCGATCTGATCGGCATCGAGGAAGAGGATGAACTCGCCGTTCGTCTGATGCAACGCATTGACGATATTGCCCGCCTTCGCGTGGCGCGGCATATTCTGCCATGCCTTCGCGCGGGATATGTAGTCAACGCCCTCCTCTTCCGCTACCCGCCGCATTTCCGGGCGCGCGCCGTCATCGAGGACGTGCGTGATATGGGGATAGCGGATCGCCTGCGCGGCGCGGGCGGTCGTCCGCACCAGTTCGACCGGCTCATTGTAGGTGCAGATGAAGACATCCACCAGCGCGTGCTCCGGCGGCGGCGGCGGCTCTCCGCGCTCGCGCAACTTCCACATCGAGACGCAGAAGAGCAGCGTGTCCACGAAACTATACGTCTCCGCCGCGAGCAGAGGGACAGCAATCCACCAGTTCGCCCAGTTGATCGAGTGGAGATACCGCCAACCGAGGTAGTAAACCGCGAGCACGAGATTGGTCATGATAATCAGCCGCAGGAGGCTCAGCCTCCACACCGCGCGGGTCGCCGGGTCGCGCGGCACGAGCCAGCGCACGAAGAGCGGCGCTGGGCGGTTGGCGGCATACGGGTCCGCATACGTCGGCACGTACGGACCCTCCGGCAGCACATACGCAGGGATGGAGGGTGCGAACGAGGTGCGCTCTTGATCCATCCACGCGGTTTCCGTCGCTGTCATATATCTCCTTCCCTCTCCGCTTCGTCGAAGTGTGGGCCGATACGCCGCCGCGATGAAGTATGAAGAACGTTCCCTGCGATCACTGACGACGACCTTTCATGCAAACTCGTACCTACTAGTGTAACGATGAACTACAGTATATGTGACGCCGTCAAGGGCAGATGCGTGAAAATGGGGCGGCAACAGCGGCGATGCCCCTCTTCCACGATAAAAATTGCTGTAGAAAGAGTGCGCTAGAGACCGCGAAGCACCAGCCAGAGCGTCACCGTCGCCGCGAGCAGCATCGGTGGGGTGGTGATGAGGCCGATACGCAGATAGGTGCGGGCGCTCACCGCGACGCCGCGCTTGCGCACGATCGCCAGCCAGAGCATCGTCGCCAGCGAGCCGAAGGTGAGGATACTCGGCCCGATGTTCGTCCCGATCAATGTCGCGAAGGCGAGATGATCGGGCACCGGCGTCGCGACCGCGCGCAGCAGGGTGATCATCGCCGCGATCATCGGCACGTTGTTGACGACGTTCGCGCCGATGCCCGTGCCGAAGGCAATGACGAGCAAGGTGCCCAAGCCTCGCCCGGCCGGTAGCATGGGCAGATGCGAGAGCCACGCGCGTTCCAGCCCACGCACGACCGTGAACATCGCGATCACGAAGGGGAAGAGCGACCAACTAATGCTCCCCACGAGGTCGCGCCCCGTCACGGTGCGCCGCGTCGCCGCGATGATCGCGAGAACGACCGCACCGACGCACGCGGGGATAGCGAGTGGCAGGCCGAGCAGGCCGAAGACGAGCAACCCCGCCAGGACCAGGCAGAGGCCGACGGCGGCAATCGCGAATCCGGGGGGCGGATCGACGTCAGTCAGCGCCGCCGTCGCGAACCGGTGGGGAAGTCGGTGGCGGAAAATGACGAAGAAGATGCCAATATTGACGGCGAGCGCGGCGAGGTTCGGCAGGAACATCACCCTGGCGAACTGCACGAAGGAGAGATGGAGGAGATCGTAAATCAGGATATTCGTCAGGTTGGAGATTGGCAGAAAGAGCGATGCGGTGTTAGCGACAAAGGCGCAGGCGAAGAGGTACGGGAGCGGTTCGATCTCCAGCCGCTCTGTCAGCGCATAGACAATCGGCGTCACGACGATAATCGTCACATCGAGCGAGAGAAAGGCTGTCACGAGCGTGCCGAGCAGGAAGACATTGAGGAGGAGCAGCCGACCATCCCCGCGTGACAGGCAGGCGGCCCGCACCGCGAGCGCGTCGAAGACGCCTGCCTGCTCCACGACGCCCGTGACGAGCATCATCCCGAGCAGAAAGAGCAGGACATTCGCGGTCTCCGCGAGAATGCGCGCGAAGTCTCCCGGCGTCGCGAGGCGCAACACAAGCATCACTACGGCCCCGATGGATGCCCCGGTCGCTTCGTTCATCCCTCTGGGGCGGAGAAAGATGAGCGCCAGCGTGAGCAGGAAGACCGCCGCACTCAAAAAAAGGTTCACGCGCGACCTACTGACGCATTGGCCCGCATCTCCACTTCCTTTCGCCGTGCGGTTGCCCCGTTCAGACAACCGCGCGGCGTATCATTCCGTACTATGGCCGGAAACACAAACAGTACCGCGCGGGATGGGTATTCCCACGCGGCCATGTACTGGCAAGAGAGAAAGCCGACCGGCGCGCATGCGCCGGTCGATCGAGAGGAGCTATCCAGTCGGTGTGGAGCTGTTCGTGGCCGGGGGTGATGCGGTTGCGCCACTGGGGGACGCTGTGCTCGTCGGGAGCGGGATTTCGACTGTGGCGGCGGTCTGCCCATCGCCCGTCCCACTCACGCCGCCGATTGCCACCGTCTCGCCCGGCGTCAGGTCCGCCGTACTCGCCGTCACCTCCTTGATAATCTGCGTGCTCGGCGCGACCATGACGGTCTGCGTCGTGCCGTCCGCGTACTTCACCGTCACCTGATTACCGTTGACGGCGGTGATGGTCGCCGCGCCGTGTCCCTTCGCGCCGGGGGCGCCTTTGCCGCCAGTGGCGGGAGATTGACCGGGCTGCGCGCCACTGTTCGGCGCTGGATTACTCGCACCGGGGGCGGCGGGCATCGCGGGAGCGCTGGGCTGGGCACTGGTACCGGGGGTCATCCCCTTCGGGCCGTGTCCCTTGCCGCTGGTTCCTGCTTGACCGCTCGCACCGGTATTCGCAGGGGGCATTGCGCCGGGTTGGTTGGTTGTCCCGCTGCCAGCAGCGGGCTGTGCACCGTTGCCGGTGGGCGGAACCGTCGTACCCGGCATCCCGGTACCGGTGTTCGGAGCAGCCGATGGGTTCGGCGCCGTTCCGGTATTACCGGGCTGCGTCCCACCGGTGCTACCCGGAGCGGCTTTACCACCCTTGCCGGCTTTACCGCCAGCCGCCGGAGCACAGTTCGCCGCTGGCTGATTATTCGTCGGCTGGCTACCTGCCGCTGGGGATCCACTCGCTGCTGATGCCGCTGGCGCCGTGCCGGTATTCGCGGCTGCTGATGGGCTTGGCGTTGCCGTCGCGGTCCCCGTCGCCGCATTCGCCGTCGGTGGGCAGGCAGCGCCACCCGGCGCGCCCTTGCCACCAGGGCCACCCGCCGCGCCGGGAGCGCCCTTACCACCCGCAGCAGCGGTGTGGTTGCCGAGCAGACCCTTTTCCGCGTACGCGCCGAGCGAGTTGCCGGTCGGGCCGAACGATCGCTGCGGCAGTTGGGTGACACCGGACTGGTTGACGAGGACGGTGATCTTGTCCTCCTTCGTGTTGCCGCCCCCACCCGTGACGTTGAGCGTCAGGCGATGCTCGCCATCACCGGCGGTCGTCGAGTCCCACGGGATGCTCCACATCTGCGTCGTGCCGATTTGCTGCATCGGCATTGGCGTGCCGTTATCAATCGTCATCGTCGCCGACGCGACGCCCTTATCGTCCCAGATCTTCGCGCGGATGTCCGTCGTGCCGTGGACGACCTGCGTGCCATCAATCATCAGTTGCTCGTCCGAGGGCGAGGTAATCATCGCGAACGGCCATGAGCCGAGCGGCTTGAACTTCCAACTGACGACGCCGTTATCGAGGTTGATCAGGTCGAAGCCAACCGGCCCCTCCGTGACCTGGCCGGTGTTCCGGCCTGCCGCGTAGATGGTATGCCCGTCATTGGCGACATCGTTGTAATGCGTGTGGCCGGAGTCCACCATAATCACATTGTCGCGCTGGATCACGTCCTGAAGTTGGGATGCGACGGTGTACGAGTGCATGACGATCACGCTCTTGAGGCCGGCCTTCGCCGCCGTGTCGAGATCGTTGGTGAGCCAGGCTTTCTCATCGCTCGAGATGCCGCTCATTACGTCGAGGAAGACGAAGTGGTATTTGTCCGCCGTGAAACTCTGGTGATCCACCGGCTCCATATACTTGTTGTAGTTCGTGAGGCCACTCTTCAAGTCGTGGTCGCCCGGAACGGAATAGAGCGGCACTTGCAACTGATCCGTCGCCTGCTTGATCAGTTGATACTCGGCCTCGGTGTCGTCGTTGGCGTTGTCACCGGGCAGAATGGCGAAGTTGACGCCGTTCTTCAGATACTGGTTCGTGTTGGCGATGATCGTCTGGAGATCCTTGTAGTTCTGCTGGTCGGCCGTCGTGATGTGCAGGTCGCCGATATGGACCCAACTGACGACGCCGGGGTTCTGCACGGTCGTCGTCGCGCCGGCATTCGCCAGCCCATTGACGGGGATCGGCCCGGCGCCGTTCGCCGGTGTCTGCGCGCCGACGCCGCTCCCGGCAGCGAGGGCCAAGCAGAGCATCCCACCGGCGAGGCAACGGCGCCAACGCGGGAATCGGCGGGGCGGTGTTTTGGTCGTTGCGGGAATCTCCGGCGCGGTGCGATGAATTGACGGATAACGGTGACGTTTCATTGCTGTTCTCCTGTCGTCTGTCGGGGTATGCGTTGCAAAACGGGTCATAATCGGCACTTCGGCGTTATGCACTTCTAATGAGGGCAAATACTCCTTTACCTACGCCGCATCCCATCCACGATCTGCCTATGGATGAGAATACGATTCCCATCTGAGAAGAAGGAGCGTCGAAAATGAGAAAACGAGGAGAGCACAGGCTGAAGCCTATGCCACCGGTAGCGTAGGCTTCAGCCTGCGGATTATGCAGGCTGAAGTCCGCCACCCCCGGGAAAAAGGTGCGAGGGAGTGACGAGCCGTGCATCGGACCAGGCGAGCGTGACGGTCGTCCCGACGCCGGATGTGCTTGCGATCATCGCGTGGCCGCCGTGCGCTTCGACGATGGCGCGCACAATGGCGAGCCCGAGGCCGAGACCTCCCTGCCCCGACTGCCGCGCGCGGGCGGAATCAACGCGGTAGAAACGATCCCAGACGCGCGGGAGATCATCAGGCGGGATGCCCTGGCCGGTATCCGCGACGGTGACGATGGCAGCGCCCGCCTGACAACGCACGCCGACGGTGATTGTCCCACCCGACGGCGTGTAGGCGCGGGCGTTCGCGCAGAGGTTGAGAAGGACTTGCCGCAGCTGGTCAGCATCGCCCGGAATGACAATCGCCGCCCCCGACAAGGCATCGCAGATCACCGTCTGCGTCGGGGCCAGGAGACGCGTCTCGTCCACGACCGCGCGGGCGAGCGCAACGAGGTCCACCGGCGCGACGGTCAGGGTATGCACGGGGTTCGCATCGAAGCGGGTGAGCGTCAGGAGATCGTTCACGAGGCGGCCCATCCGGGCGATCTCGCCCTCCATCAGCCGCAGGAGGCGGGTGCGTGCCGCCGGGTCGGCATTGTCCGCGCCGATCAGCAACATCTCCACACCGCCGCCGAGCGCGGTAAGCGGCGAGCGTAGTTCGTGCGACGCATCGGCGATGAAGCGGCGCTGCGTGGCGAAGGCGTCGTCGAGGCGGCCGACCATCGCGTTGAAGTCGCGCGCGAGGTCGGTCAACTCATCTCCACCAGGCGGCACGGCGACGCGGCGGCCGAGGTCGCCCGCGGCGATGGCGCGGCTCGTCATCGCCATGCGCCGAAGCGGCTGCAACGCCCCGCGCAGAAGGGGCACGGTGAGCGCGAGCGTCGTCAGCAGGGCGAGGAGCGTGCCAACGACAAGCAGGACGCGCAGGCGAGTAAGCAGATCATTGACGGACTGCAACGACGTACTCAGTTGCAGCACGCCGATCGTCTGCGACGACGTAGCACGCGTCAGCGGGATCAGTTCGACCATCACCGCGCCATCCGCCGTCTGGAGTTGCAGATGCCGCTCGGTGTCGGTCGCGGCGACGGCGCGGTAGATCGCGCCATCGAGCAGCGGGGCGCGCGCGGTGGCGACATCCACAAGCGCGGGGCCGTCGCCAAGCGTCGCGCCGGTCGTGTCCGTCGTCCGCGCGGCGGTGTCGCGCGTCGTGAGGAAGCGGGCAAGGTCGGTCAGCGACTTCGTGTCCGTTGGGAGCAGCGCACTACTCTGAGCGGTCACAGGCACCGGCAATACCTTCGCACCCTTGGGCGGCTTGGAACCGGGGGCGTTCAGTTTGTCGCTGATCGCGGCGGCGGCGGAGAGGCGCAGACTCTGCGCGGTGTTGTCGAGGAGGACGCGATGGAGATTGAGGTAGAGGACGACCCCGAAGAGGGCGAGTACAGCCGTCAGCACGATCGCGGTGAGCAGGGAAAGGCGCGCCCGGAGCGGCAAGGCACGGCGGCGGATCATCGCCCTCATGGCTGTAAGGCATATCCGACGCCGCGTACCGCTTGGATGCGCGCGTGACGGTCGTCGCCAAGTTTGCCACGCAGATAGCGGACGTAGACATCAACGACGTTCGTGTCCACCGCCTGCTCGAAGCCCCAGACGCGATTGAGGATCGCGTCCCGCGTCAGCACCTGGCGCGGGTGCGCCATAAAGTATTCGAGCAGGTCGAACTCGCGCGGGGTGAGCGTCACGAGCACACCAGCGTCCGTTACTTCGCGCGTCGCGCGGTCGAGCGTCAGCGCGCCGACCGCCAGGATGCTCCCCACCGTGATCTGATGGCGGCGCAGCACCGCGCGGATGCGGGCGAGCAACTCGGCGAATTTGAAGGGCTTGGGGAGATAGTCGTCCGCGCCGCTGTCCAACCCTTCGATGCGATCCTCGACCTCGCCCCGCGCGGTCAGCATGATGATCGCCACCGTGCTGCGGGCGCGCAGGGTACGGCAGAGCGTCATGCCATCCGTACCGGGGAGCATAACATCGAGCAACACCAGATGCGGCCGCACGCGCTCGAAGGTGGCCATGGCGTCCCGCCCGTCCCGCACGACATGGACGGTGAACCCCTCATATGTCAGCCCCATCGTCAGGAACTCGATGATCGTTTCGCTATCTTCGACGAGCAGAACGCTGAGTTGGGCGCTGCCATCGGCTCGTGATTCCATTAGTACCGGCCCCTCTGTCGCGATGCAGCGCTCTGCTGCCCTCTTCAGAGGATACCCGGTGAGAATGAGAGCGGAACGAGGAGAAAATGAGAAAACGATGAGAGTCACGATCCGCCTGGTCAACCCACTAAGTCATGGCTGCCTCGTGGAGCGCGCGGCTGATGATCCGCGCGAAGCCATCGGGAACCGCTAACTCGCCGACGACCGCTGCCGCCGGGACGACACGACGATACGCGATCTCCTCACCGTCGCGGGCAGCGATTTCCCGTCCGGTCCGATCAGGTGTGCGGTCGGCTTGCCCGGTCATCGTTGTACCCCACCGCGTTGCGCGCTCAGTCTTCTTCCTGTTCGAGTACGTCAATCGAGGCGACCGCCTCTTCGAGGGTGGCGAAGACGCCGGAGTAGCCGTCCGACTGGCGGCGGAGCAGATACGTCGCCTTGCTATCGGGGGTAATGCGGTAGGTCACACCCTGGGATTGGAGCAGGTATGCCGTCCGGCCAGCCATGCGGGTGAACGCGGTGAGCGCCCGTCCATGCACCATGCGTGGCTCTTCGATCATTGTCGCGGTTTCTTCCATTGTCGGTTCCTCCTTCACATGCGGTTGTGCGTCGCGCTGCCAGCGACCGGCGGATGGTGCATGGTGTGGCTGCCCGCGTTAGCCGGACACCGACACGGTCGCCCGCTCCGCGATGTCGCGTCGTAACCAGGAGACCACCTGCGCATACGTCAGCCCCGGTGGCTGCTTCAGCATCGCCAGGTAATTAGCGGGGACGATGTCGCCGCAGTTCCAGAGTTGGGTTGTGAACCAGCGTGCCCGTCCGCGCGCGTCGAGATCGGACCAGCGCTTCGTCTCCTGCTGCTCCCACGGATACTCTTTGGTGGCGTCCGTGTCGAACCACTCCCACCAGCCCGTGTGCTGGGCGCCATATTCGATCGCATCGCAGAGCATCGCGCGTACATAGACCGGCGCATGGCCGCTTCGTATCGTCATCCTCACAACCTTTCTCTGTCGTGGTATCCATCATCGTTCGGGGCAGGCGGCCGCTAGATATTCCGTCCGCGGGCGGGCGCGACCTGCCGGGTCGGGAGACTGCTGGCCACGCACTCCGGAAGTGCGAGCAGATCGTCCGTCCATTGGTCATCCAGAACCGCCCGCAAATAGGGATCCTCGCGGTCATCGGTCACCTGAATACGCGCGCGTTTCCCGCCTACCTGCATGTAAAACGTTTCGCCACCGGAGTTGATCGCGGCGGTCACTTGCCAGCGCGTCATCTGCCAGCCCTTGCCGCCCAGGTGCGTGATCCCCTTGTGGCGGTCTTGCTGCGGATGCTTTTTCACGCAGGTCACTTCCCGCTCCGCTGGCGGATGCGATTGGGCCATGGCATGTCCTCCTCTTCAGGGGATCGCAACGCCCTGCGGGTGCGCTCCGGTCCGGCACCGATGTCACTCTGGCCTTCAGGGGGCAATCGTGGGTGCGGTCATTCGCGAACAGCAGTCAGTTTGGCCGCTTCTTCCTGATAGTGTACCACACAATCCGGTAGTAACCACAGGGTTGGGGAATACTCTAGCATCTCTATGCTTTTCGTATGG
>JBPCPB010000259.1:0-10431 GCA_050999735.1 Thermomicrobiales bacterium
ACAAGGGCGCGATCCGCTCCCACGCCGCATCCGTGATCTCCCCGCGTCCGACCATCGCCTTGCCCCCACTTCCGGTCTCGTTTCCCGTTCAGGCAAGGCTACCACCATTCGTCGGACACGCCCTAGAATGAAATAGGCTTTTCCCTCCACTGGATTATCGAAGTATTGAGTGAGTCCGCCCAGATATGCAGCATATCCTGGTGCTTGGTCAGCCTCTTCAATGATAAGGGGGCCAACAGCATGATAGGAGAACGAACGTGCTCGCCCTTGTTCACTCTGGAGCGCTTCCGTGATGGAGATGAGTTTAGTGGGTAGGTCAAGGTCCCCGACTTGTTGAACACAAACGATACTAAGGAGAAGGCTCATTCCACACCTCGCTAAACATAGGGAGATTTCACGGGATTAATTTACCTCCCATGGAAATATCGCGACCTCATCTAGTTCTCCTGCTACCCGTGCTGCAGAAACATGGCAGGATACAAATCTGCAATTTTACCTCCCTTCTCGTGCTTGGGTTCACTCAGCAACTATATTCATGTCTATCTTCCGTTTGCGGAAGGCAGGATGGCAAGTCACCTTGTGGAGTGAACCCCTCGTACCAGACCAGTGGGCAAGTCAACCTTTTCCCATCATGGCCCATGCCGCTTCGAACTCGATCGGCGGCCGATAGCCCAAACTCGACTGCAGCCGCTTCGTGTTGTAGACCGCTTCGATGAACGCTTCCAGGTTCATCAGCGCCTCTTCGAAGGTTCGATACTCCTTTAGATAGACCGCCTCGTACTTCAACCTCTTGAAGAAACTCTCCGCCTGGGCATTCTCATACGGATTGCCTCGTGCCGCCATGCTGATCCGCGCGCCGACCGCTTCGAGCCGTTCCACATACGTCCCGCTCGCATATTGCACGCCGCGATCCGAATGATGAATCAATCCGGCCCCGGGCTGCCGCCTCGCTAACGCCATTGCAAGCGCCGCCAGCGTGAGCTCGGTGTCAATCCAGCGCGAGAGCGCCCAGCCGACACAGCGGCGTGAGTAGGCATCGAGGATCGCCGCGAGGTAGACGAAGGTCGTCGGCAAACGAATGGACGTGATGTCCGCCACCCATGCCTGATCCGGTGCGTCGAGGAGCGTCCCTTTCACGAGATGCGGAGACGTTCGCCAATCGTGGTCGGCATCGGTCGTCGGCACGAATCGTCGTTTCAGGTGACACAGCAAGGATTCCTCGCGCATCACCCGCAACACCCGCTTATGATTGACCGGCCATCCCTCGCGGGCCAGCGCGTGTGTCACGCGCCGATAGCCATACCCGGGAAAGGCGAGGACGATCCGCTCGATCGCATCCCGCAAGCGGACGGCTTCGGTCTCATCCTCTTCCCTTTCAACGATGGGACGGGCGTAATACCAGGCACGATTCACGTCGAGCAGCGCGCAGAGATGGCGCACTGAGAGCGAAGGAGCAGTGGCAACGGCTTCGGTAATCACGGCGTGACGCTCCCCGACGTGATTCGTGCCAAGGCTTTTTTTCGCACCGCATTCTCCAATGCGAGTTGTCCGCGGAAGCGCTCCAACTCCGCGACGTGCTGGGCTACCGCTTCCGGTTCGCCTGCTTGATGGGGGCCAAAGGCCGTTTCGCCGCGCTCGCGATCGTCCTTGCGCCAGCGCAAGAGCAGACTTTCCGCCAGTCCGTGCTCCCGGCAAACCTGCGCCGGTCGCTTCTCGCCGCTGGCAATCTGTCGGCAAACGCTCAACTTGAAATCGCGAGAATGGGTGCGTCCCGGCATTCCTGTACTCCTCTCGATGCGGTCAGTTTACCGCGCTTTCGGAGAAGTTGACTTAACTCGTGGTCTGGTCACAGGGGTGCAGTCCAAGAACGTGGGCATTCGCTGGGATGACCGTGCCCAGGTTGAACTGCAAGAGGGCGCGGCTCGCGTTCGTGCCATCCCAGCCGACCGCATCCGTCGTGCCGCCGCAAAGGTTGGTCGTTGGGGTGGCGGCGCTGATCGGGCAGTCCGTATTGTTGCTGGTGGCGTCCCCGCCGCCGGAACCTTGGAAGGTGACGGTCGGGTCAATGGCGACGGGATACTTCCGCGCGGCAGCGCCGAGCCATGTGGCGTCCGCGTCCAGCGTCACCGTCTGCCCACCGGCATCCTGCCCCAGTTTCAGGGAGACGGCGGCGGAGTGCGCCCCCGCCGCGTCGTCCATGAAGGGCGGTACGAAGGCGAGCTGCACCTTTCCTTTGCCGTCCACGAAGTCAATCCCCGCCCCGTTCGTCTTCGCCGTCAACCCGCCGCCGACCGTCAGATGGTAGACGAAGGTGTGCGGCGCGCTCGCGCTGGCGAGGGTGAGTGTCTCCTTGACTGCGTCATTGTGCGCGCTCTAGGCAAGGGTCACACCCGCAGGGCGTTCGCAAAAGTCTTCGTGTCGCCGCAGATCGTGCCGCTTCCTTTCGCACCAACGAGCGTCATCTCGACCGACAGACCGCCGGATGCGACGCGTACGGGAGCGCTGCCCAGATCGGCGGGCAGGATAACGGTATAGCGGTTCGCCTTGTTCGTGGCAGCGCCACCGTTGGCGACGAGGGCATTATCAATCGGCTGCCATGCGCCCGTGCTGTCCTGGAAGTTGAGCGAGCCGGGGGCGACGATGAGCGTGGTGCCGGGGCTGCTCTGCGCTCCCTTCGTGTGCGCCGCCGGTTTCGGGGCAAAGGTGCGTGAGGTGCGCGTGCGCAGCGACACGACCTCGATGCCCTTGCCTTCCGCGACGGTGAGCGGCGTCTTGTCGGATGCCGGTTGATTCGCCGCGCATGCCTGCGGTGCGGCAGCGGGAGCGGCAGGAGGGGACGGGATCGGAGCCGCCGTCGCCGTCGCAGTTGCGGTGGCCGTGACGGTCGGGGCGACAGGAACGGTCGGGCCGACCGTCGGCGGCGCGCTACGCGCCCCGGCGGCTGCCGTTTCATTTGGTGCGGTGACGGGAGGGGGAACGCCGCGTGCGGGCGTCGGTGACGCCGCCGTGCCGGTCGCGGTCTTTGTGGGAGTCACAGAACCGGCAGGCACGCTCGGTGTCGGCGTTTGCGCTTGGACGAGTGAAGGAGCGAGCGAAAGGAGCAGAAAAGAACCGACGAGTAAGACCGTCATGAGACGCTCCATCTGAAACTCCTTCCCCAAAAGACCCGATTCCCCGATGGACGCACCCATGCAGGCGCGCGATTCCCCTGGCACAATGCGTGGGTTGGGTCATAGGCACCCTCCTTCGTGAGAGAAAAAGGAAGCGCCGTCCCTGACGTGCGATGCGCTGCACGTCGGGAGTCGTGAGATATTGCTCATGGAGAGATGGAACGGAAAATGGTGGAACGTAGACACCGTATCATCAATGTGAACAAAAGTCGACCATTAATCCGAAGTTCAATATCGTCGCTGAGTAGTATGAGGGTATTGCGTTGGAACACGTCATACAGGTATGCATACGGAATGCATGCGATATGTACATCGTACCGACGCAAATGGAAGGTACTTGGTGCGCGGACATGCACATATGCTTCCATGTACTCAGAGTGGATCAGCCATTGGTAACGAATGCGACAATCGCGGCACGATCAATGCGAAAGGAAAATCGCCCGCATCGCGCGGCGCGGCGTCATGATGTGCCCGAAGAGTGTGAAGGAGACCGGAGTGAGCGACGAGAAGCGCGGCGACGGCGCGAAGCCGCAGCAGAAGACAACGACGGGCGAGCATCGCGTCCTCAACCACGGGCAGTCCAGCCGCGTCGCGGACATTGGCGCGAACCTGACGCTCAAGCAGGGGGCGCTCTTCATGCTCACCGACGATTCGGGCGACATCCCGCCGCAAACGATGGGCGACGACGACCGTGGCCTCGGCCTCTACTTCCACGACATGCGCTATCTCGATGCGGCGTCGCTCCGCGTCAATGACGCCCGGTTCACGCCGCTCCTCACCACATCCGATCGCGGCCATACCGGCATCATCGAGATGACGAACCCGGCCCTCGACGACGGACATGGCGGGACAATTCCGAAGGGGACGATCGGCCTGCGCTGGAAGATGACGCTCAGCGATATGGTCCATGACGAACTGACGTTGCAGAATTTCGGGACTGAGACGGTGGATCTGACGCTGACGGTCACCTACGGCGCGCACTTCGACAGCATGTTCACCGTGCGCGGCGCGGAGCCGGGCAAGCGGGGGACGCTCCATGATCCGAAGGTCACGGACGGCGCCCTCGTCTTTCAGTACGACGGTGCGGACGATCACCGGCGGACGACGACGCTCCGCTTCGATCCCGCACCGACATCGCTCGAAGGCCATCACGTTACGTATCGCTTTCGCATCGCGCCCGGCGACTCCCGCACGCGCGCCGTGACAATCGCCGTCGCGGATCATGCGAAGCGGCAAGGCGCCCTCGAAGTACACCCCCATGCCGACGGTAAAGAGACGGATCAGGCGAATGCGCACGCGGACGCCGGGTCGCTCAATGGCACGGTGCATGTCGAGACGAGCAACGCGCTCTTCAACCGCGTCCTGCGCCGCTCCTTCCTCGATCTGGCGATGCTGGCGATGCGGCAGAAGGGGGACCGCTTCTTCGCCGCCGGGGTACCGTGGTACGTCGCGCTCTTTGGGCGGGATTCGCTGATTACCGCGCTCGAAGTGCTCGCCTACGAACCGGAGATCGCGCGGAATACGCTGGACATTCTCGCCCAGTATCAGGGCGCGAAGCGGGACGAGTATCGGGACGAAGCGCCGGGCAAGATTCTCCACGAACTGCGCGTCGGCGAGAAGGCAAATCTCCACGAAGTGCCCTCCACACCTTACTACGGCACGATTGACGCGACGCCGCTCTTTCTCATCCTCCTCGGTGAATACGTGCTCTGGACGGGCGACCTCGACTACTTCAAGACGATGGAGAAGCACGTCGAACGGGCGGTCAAATGGATGGAAACGGACGGTGACGACGATGGCGACGGCTTCCTCGACTACGCGAGCACGTCCGCCAAGGGGCTGGCGAATCAGGGCTGGAAGGACTCCGGCAATAGCATCGTCAACGCGGACGGCAGCGTCGTCACGCCGCCCGTCGCCCTCGCGGAAGTGCAGGGGTACACCTACCGCGCCCACCGCGGGCTTGCCACGATCTATCGTCAACTCGGTGACAGCGATCAGGCCGACCGGCATACGCATGCAGCAGACACGCTCAAGGAACGGTTCAATAAACACTTCTGGGTGTCGAAACTGAACAACTACGCGCTGGCATTGCAGAAGGATGAACGCCCGGCGGCGGTGGACGCCTCGAACCAGGGGCAGGCGCTCTGGGGCGGCATCGTGGACGATGACCGGGCGGCCTGCGTGCGCGATACGCTGATGGATGCGGACAAACTCTTCGCCGGATGGGGCATCCGCACGCTCTCGCATGCGGCGGCGGCGTACAACCCCTTCGATTATCAGGTCGGCGCGGTCTGGCCGCACGATAACGCTTTGATTCTCGCCGGGCTGCGCGCCTACGGCTTTGACAGTGACGCGCTCAAAGTCTTCACCGGCATCTATCAGGCCGCGACGCACTTCGATCTCTACCGCTTGCCCGAACTGTTCGCCGGCTTCGGGTGGGATCAATACCGCGTCCCCGTCCGCTACCCCGTCGCGTGCAGCCCGCAGGCATGGGCGGCGGCGAGCATTCCCTTCATGCTGCAATCCGTGCTCGGTTTCACGCCGGACGCCTTCGCGGGCCACTTGAAGATCGTCCGCCCTACGCTGCCGGACTGGCTCGATTGGGTCGTCGTCCGTGGCCTCCGGGTCGGGAAAGGGCAGGTTGACCTGCGCTACGAGCGCTCCGGCGGCACGACGCTCGTCTCCGTCCTGCACAAAAAGGGCGATCTACACGTCGCCATCGAGTATTAGACGAAGGACTAAGGGCTAAGGACTAAGGACTGAGCGGGGTTCATCGGCTTGTGGTTGTATGGCAGAGGCGGGGAATGAAGGAGGTTGCGAAGAGAGCGCCGAGAGCCGAGAGCGGATTCTCAGTCCTCAGTCCTCAGTCCTCAGTCCTTCAAAGAGGAGCAATGGTTCATGGGCAACACGGCAGCACGATGGGGTGCGCTCGGCGGGCTTGGGGCGATGAGTATCGGGGCGGCGCTCGCGTTGCGGGAGCGGACGGCGCATCGCACGCCGCCGGAGCCACCCGACGGAGCGCCGCGTGTCGTGATCCTCGGCGCGGGCTTCGGTGGCCTGACAGCGGCGCGCACGCTCGTCGAGCGGTTAGCGCTGGGGCAGGCGGCAATCACGCTCGTGGATCGCATGAACTACCATCTCTTCACTCCCCTCCTCTACCAGATCGCCGCCTGCGGTGTGGATCCGTGGGACACCGCGCAGCCGGTGCGAGAGATCGTGCGGGGATATGGCATCACGTTTCGGCAGAGCGTCGTGCAATCCATTGACCTCGATACGCGCGTGGTGCATCTGGACAATGGCACGCTTCCCTACGATTACCTGATTGTCGCCCTCGGCAGCACGACGAATTTCTTCCACGAAGCGTCCGCCGAGCAGCACGCGCTGCCGATGAAGACGATTCCCCAGGCGCTGGCGATCCGCGACCGCGTGATCGGCGCATTCGAGCGCGCCGCCACGCTGCCCGATGGGGATGAGCGGCGCACACTGCTCACCTTTGTCGTCGTCGGTGGTGGCGCGACCGGGACGGAACTGACCGCGTCGCTCGCGGACCTCCTGTACAACGTCCTGCCGCCGCAGTATCCGCGCATTGATTTCGCCGCCGTGCGCCTCGTGATGATCGAGTCCGAAGATCGCCCGATTACCAATATGGCGGAGAAGCTCGGCGCGGCGGCCCTCGACCGTCTGCACGTGCAGGGCGTCGAGGTCATCCTCAGTACAAAGGCGAGCGAAATTGGCGCGGACTATGTGCAGACCGACAAGGGTGAGACAATCAAGACCGCGACACCGATCTGGGCGACGGGCGTGCGGGCGAACGAAATCGCGGTGGGGTTGGCGAGCGCGCATGGCAAGGGCGGCACGCTCGCCGTGGACGACTCTTTGCGCCTGCCGGATCACCGGGAGGTCTACGCCATCGGCGATAACGCGGCCTACACGCGGCCCGACACGCACGATCTCGCACCGATGCTCGCCTGGGTTGCGAACCAGGAGGGCAAGACGGCGGCGGAGAATATCGCGGCGGCGATCATAGGCGATGCTCCCGCGCCGTTCCATCTCCGGCCGCTCGGCAGCGCCGTCTCGCTTGGGCGCAACGATGGCGCGGCGCAATTCGGTCCCGTGGCGATGGACGGGTTGCTCGGCTGGCTCGCGTGGCGCGCGATCCATCTCGCGAAGATCAGCGCCTTCCGCGGCAAACTCGGCGTCGCCCTCGATTGGACATACGCCTATTTCTACCGCCGCGACACCGCACGCCTCATCCCGGCGAACGATACACGACCGTAGTTCGGGTCATCAGGGGACAGTGAGAAAACGGAGCGCAGAGTACACAGAGGACGCAGAGCGCGCAGAGAAGAGAAAGAAAAAGGTTCCCTCCGTGTTCTCTGCGTCCTCTGCGCGCTCTGCGTTCAAATACATTCCGGGAGTTCGGAAGAAAAGGAGCGGCACATGACGACAACGGGCAGACTGGCGAACAAAGTGGCGATTGTGACGGGCAGCGACAGCGGCATCGGTCGGGCAATTGCGATCCGCTTCGCGCGGGAAGGTGCGGCGGTGACGATCAATTACCACAGCAATGAGCAGAATGCGGATGAGGTCAAGCAGCAGATCGAAAAGGCCGGCGGCAAGGCGACGATCATTCAGGGCGATGTCTCCACCGCCGCCGATGTTCAGAAGATGATCGAGGGCACCGTGCAGGCATTCGGCGGCCTCGACATCCTCGTCAACAATGCCGGGATCGAATTCCCCAAGCCCTCCTTCCTCGACGTGGACGAGAAGGAATGGGATATAGTACTCGGTGTCAATCTCAAAGGCCCCTTCCTCTGCACGCAGGCCGCCGTGCGGCAGATGCAGAAGGCCGGGAAGGGCGGTCGGATCGTCAATATCTCGTCCGTGCATGAAGATATTCCGATGCCGGGCAATAGCCCATACTGCGCGGCGAAAGGTGGCCTGCGCATGCTGATGCGCACCCTCTGCGACGAACTCGCGCCGCATCAGATCACGGTCAACAACATCGGCCCCGGCGCAATCGCCACGCCGATCAACAAAGGGACGCTGGCCGACCCTGAGAAGGTCAAGGCGCTCAATGCGGGTATCCCGCTCGGGCGCGTCGGCCAGCCGGAGGAGGTCGCGGGCCTCGCCGTCTACCTCGCCTCGGACGAAGCGGCCTACGTCACGGGCGCGAGTTACTTTATTGATGGCGGGATGATGCGCCAGGCGCTGGGGTTGTAAACGTCCCCACCCGACGCTTGCGCGCACCCCAGGCTAGCGCGCCACCGGCGAGCAAACCACCGACAACCGCGACGTTGCGCGCGATAGATTTTGGCATTGCGATCAGGTCGGGATGGATCTCTTCCGATTGCGCATGCAGCGCCATTTGAAGCAGCTGCGCGAGGTGCAATGCGTGGCGGTCGTCTGGGCGATCTGCTCGCGGCAACTGAAGCCATCCGCGACGATCAGCGTCTCCGGCGCGGCATTGCGCACGGCGGGGAGCAGCACGCGCTCGCCCGCTTTGATTGAGACATCGTAGTGGTCGCCGCGTTCGAAGCCGAAAGCGCCCGCCATGCCGCAGCAGCCGGAGGCAAGTACATCATACTCAAGCCCAAGCCCATCAAGGATTTTCTCCTCGGCGGCCATCGTCATGATCGCTTTGTGGTGGCAATGCCTATGCACGACCGCTTTGCGGTGCAATGTGGGCGGTGTGTATCCCTCCTTGACGAGGAATTCGCTGAGCAGAAAGGTCTGCTTGCTCAATCGCTTCGCGTCCACGTCGTCGGGGAAGAGGCCGAGCAACTCGTCGCGGAAGACGGCGACGCAACTCGGTTCCAGCCCGACGACGGGAATACCGGCGGCGATTTGCGGGCGCAGGGTATCGAGCGTCTGCCGCAGCAACTCTTCGGCCCGGTCGAGCATGCCCCAATCGTAAAGCGGGCGACCGCAGCAAAGCGACCGTTCCGGGATGGTGACATGGTAGCCCGCCGCTTCCAGCACCTCAACCGCCGCGTGCGCCGTCTCGGGGTGAAAGTGGTTATTGAAGGTATCGGGCCAGAGAATGATCGCCGGTTTTCCCTCGTTACGCGGCCCACGCGCCCGGAACCAGTCGGTGAATGTCTGCGGAGCGAAGGCGGGGATCTGGCGGTCGGGTGCGATGCCGCCCAGCGCTTTGGCGAGCGCGCTCAACGGCGGCGTTTGGGTGGCGAAGTTGACGACGCCCGGCATCCGCGCGGCGAGGCGCGCCCACCAGTAGATCAGCCCCATCGAGTAGGCGGCGACCGGGCGGCGGCGCCCCTCGTAGTAGTGCGAGAGGAATTCAGCCTTGTAGGTCGCCATGTCCACATTGACGGGGCAGTCGTGCTTGCACCCCTGCAGGCGAGGCAAAGATCGAGCGCCTCATGCACTTTCTCCTCACGCCAGCCATGCGTGAGCGGGTCACCCTGAAGCATCTCGAAGAGCAGACGGGCGCGGCCACGCGTCGAGTGCTCCTCTTCGTGCGTCACCATGTAACTGGGGCACATCGTCTCGTCGCCCGCGTTGTCGCTCCCCTCCCGGCGACACTTACCGACACCGGCGCACCGCAAGGTCGCACCGGCGAAACTGCCATGATCGTCCGGGAACTTGAAGTGGGTATGGACAGGGAGCGGATTATAGTCCGTGCCGAGGCGCAGGTTTTCGGTCGGCTGGTAGGGATCAACGACCTTGCCGGGGTTCATCTTGCCGTCCGGGTCCCAGATCGCCTTGAACTCCCGGAATGCCTGCACTAATTCGTCCCCGTACATCTTCGGCAGGAGGACGGCTTTCGCCTGACCGTCGCCATGCTCGCCGGAGATCGAGCCGCCGTAACGGACGACGAGATCGGCCGCGTCATCGAGGAAGGCGCGGAAGGTGGCGATGCCGTGCGCCGTTTCGAGATCGAAGTCTATCCGTACATGGATGCACCCCTGCCCAAAATGGCCATAGAATGAGCAGTCGTAGTCGTACCGGTCGAAGAGGGCGCGCAGGTCGCGCAAGTACGCGCCGACCTTCTCCGGCGGCACGGCGGAATCCTCCCAGCCCGGCCAGGTAAGTGGCAGGCCGGGGACGCGCGCCGTCGCGCCCAGCGCGGACTCGCGCACCAACCAGACCTTCCCCGCCTCGGCAGGGTCATCGAAGAGTTTCATTGTCGGGGCGTCGTCGCCCTTCTTCAGGGCATCCATCAGGGCGTGCGCCTTGTCGCTCGCGTCTTCCTTCGTCTCCGCGCCGAACTCGACGAGGAGCCAGCCGCCGCCATCGG
>JBPCPB010000338.1:0-11670 GCA_050999735.1 Thermomicrobiales bacterium
ATCACCGGCCAAACGCTCGTCGTGGATGGCGGCATCCGTATGCATTAGCGGGACTCGATCGAACCGCAGAAACACCAGAAGAGGGGATTTAACACAGAGAACACAGAGAACACAGAGAACACAGAGGGCACAGAGAAGAAAAATGAAACCGCAATCCTGCTCTGTGTTCTCTGTGTTCTCTGCGTCCTCTGTGCTTACGCTTCCTCTCGTGTTGAAATTACATGTGGTGCGTCTCTTGTCCCTGGTCGTGGTATTCGTGTTGCTCGTGTTGCTCGCCGCTTTGCGACTCAGCGTGGGACTCGCTCTCTTGCGGCGCGCCGGTCGCGGCATTCATCTGCCGCTGCAACTCCTCGCGCAGGCGGCGAATCTCCGAGACGGTATTGTTAATGCGCTCGAACAATTCGGTGTTCGAGGCGACGCCCGCCTGAAGGAGCCACGTCGCGCTCTCCGCGCGCGTCGCGAACAGGCCGGCCTCGACGAGGCTGTCAATCGCGGCGAGCGTCCGGTCATCCACGCGCAGGCTGAGGACGTTCGAGCGACGATTGTCGCCAGCGGGGCCGCCGTTCTGCCCCTCGCCCTCGAAGAATTGCTTGAAGAAGCGCCGCCACTCGGGGTCACCGGGGCGGAACCCCTCGCGGAATGCCTCGCGCATCCGCCGCTTCATCTCCGGCCAGGGAATCTGCGGGCCGCTCTCCGCCCACCGGTAAACGAAATTACCAGGGCCGGGTCGTTCGGGTCGTGGGCCGTGCTCGCCGGGGCCGGGTCGCTCGGGCCGTGGGCCATAGTCGCCGTGCATTTCTCGTTCGTCGTCCTGCATTGCCGTTACTCCTTCTGTGTCCCGCGCTGCAACTGTAATTTGTAACTCACCAGCGCGTCATCAGGTTACAAGAGAATCTACGTGATGTCAAGTCGGTGGGTTGCGCGCCCAATGGTATAATCTCATCATGAATCGCCGCGTGTCATTGCCTGATCTCCCTGGCCTGCCGGATATTCTCGTGCCGGGTCTTACTCTCGTCTTCATCGGCTCGAATCCGAGCATCCGCGCGAGCGAGACGGGACATTACTACGCGCACCCCGGCAACCGCTTCTACCCACTCCTCTTCGAGGCGGGATTGACGCCCCGACGACTGACGTCGGAAGAGGATGTTCTCTTGCCAACCTTTGGTATCGGCATGACGGATTTGCACGAACGACCCTCCCGCCGCGCGGACGAGGTGCCGGACGCGGTCTATCGTGCCGGGCGGGAGCGGATTGTCGCGCTGCTGGCGCGCTATCAACCGCGCTGGCTCTGTTGCAATGGCGCGCGCGTCTATCAGGACCTCACCAGCGCGCGTGGCCCGGTGTACTACGGCGCGCACGAGGAAACGATCGCGGGCTGTCGTCTCTTCGTCGTTCCCAGCACCTCCGGTCTCAATAGCGCCCTGACCGCCGTGCGCCGCGACGCCTTCTTCGCGTTGGCAGCGGCGGTTCATCAGTCCGCGTAAGTGCGCGTGCTACACTGTTTGCAGAACTGTTGTATCGAGAGGATGGATCGCCGTGGTAACATACTCAAAGACCTTCACGCATATTGCACGCAGAGCGGACATTCTCGGTGGTGAGCCAATCGTTGCCGGGACGCGTATACCCGTGCGCGTTATCGTCCAGACAGCACGATTCTCTCCCGATCTTGTCGAAGCGAACGAATCCTATCCAATTCTCACTCGTGCGGAGATCGAAGAAGCGCTGGCTTTCTACGCGGCAAACCGTGACGAGATTGACCGCTATATCGCCGAAAACGAAGATGACGAAGACTGATGCCGCGTCCATCTGTCTATCTGGATGAGTGTGTCAGCAAGCGGCTCGTCATCCGTCTGCGTTGGCGAGGATTTCACGTCACCACCGCAGGTGAAGTCGGATTGCTCGAAGCAAGCGATGATAGACAGTTCGCATACGCGGCGCAGCGTGGCCTGCTGCTGATCACACATAATAAGCGTCATTTCATCACTCTACATAACCAGTACATGCGGGATGAAGAGGCGCATCACGGTTTGCTCGTCCTTCCTCTTACGCCGGTTCGATCGCTCGATGTTCGTGTCGCGATGTGCCTCGACTGGATTGCCGCCCTTCCCGATCACCGCTCGATGCTTTTTCGCGGGAACGATTTCCAGCAGCGGCTCATTCGGGACGAGCGGATTCCCGGCTCCGACTATACCGAGGAAGATGTGCGGCGGGCGCTCGGCCATCCGATCTGATCGTTTCTCGCATGCGACGGGCAACCGCGCGTGCTATCCTTGTAGCGGATGATTGATACAAGAAATGAGGGATGGCGATGGATTTCATCGAGGGTGGCACAGCGGTGCTCTATGCCATCGTTCTCTACGCACTGTACTACGCTATCGTGGGCATGCAAGTCTATAAGGTGCTGACTGCCGATGAAGAGCCGCTGACACGCGTCTTCTGGTTCGTTGGGATCACCTTCGTCTCGCTGATGGTCTGGGCAATTGTCGGTGCGGTTGTCTATTGGGGCATCCTGATCTGGTTTCGCATCTGGCTTCAGCAACCGCACGTCTGGCTGCAGGAAATTCTCAGCGATACCGGCTGGTTCCCATTCGGGCTGGTCCTCAAGCATGGGCCGATCCCGACGGGTGGCGTGCGGGGCGCCTTCATCCTCTTCGGGTATCCGGTCGTGTTACTGATCGCCGCCGGGCTGGCGGCGCTCTGGCTGCGCGTCAATGGCGCCTGGGAAGCAATGGCGGCACGCCGGACGCACACTGAGCCAGGCAGTTCGGCGCGGACGAAGGAGGCCGCGCGATGAAGCGCGCATTGCTGACCTGGGGCGGGTGGCCGGGGCATGAGCCTGAGCAGTGCATCCATCTCTTTGCACCGTTCCTACGCGCGCAGGGATACGAAGTCATTATTTCCGATACGTTGGACACCTATACCGATGCGCCATTGATGCGCGCGCTCGACCTGATCGTCCCCGTCTGGACGCAGAGCGCGATTGCGCCGGAGCAACTCGCCGGGCTGCTCGGCGCGGTGGCGAGCGGCGTCGGCATCGCGGGCTGGCACGGGGGGATGGCCGATTCCTTCCGCGAGAGCGTGGAATACCAGTTCATGGTCGGCGGGCAGTGGGTGGCACACCCTGGAAATATCATTGACTACACCGTCAACATCACGAATCACGATGATCCGATCACGACAGGGCTTGACGATTTCACGATGCATTCCGAGCAATATTACCTGCATGTAGACCCGTCGAACGCGGTGCTGGCGACGACCACCTTCAGTGGCGATATTATCCCTTGGATCGCGGGAACGGTGATGCCGGTCGTCTGGAAACGGCGCTGGGGCGCGGGGCGGGTCGTCTACAGTTCGCTCGGTCATGTCGCGAAAGACTTCGCTGTGCCAGAGGCGCGAGAAATCATGCAGCGCGGCATGCTTTGGGCCAGCAAGCAGTGAGTAACAAGTAACAAGTCGAAAGTAAAAAGATGAGAGCGGTCGGAATCTCGGCGCACCCTTGTTACTTGTTACTTTCGACTTTTGACTCCGAAAAGGAGGCCGTGTGGCAGAGCCAGTGAAAGTCGGCATCGTTGGGTGCGGGACGATCAGCGCGATTTATCTCACGAATGCGCGGTGGCTGTCGGCGTTTGACATCGCCGCATGCGCCGATCTTTTCCCGGAGCGAGCGGCGGCGCGGGCGGCGGAGTACGGCGTGCCGAAGGCGTGCGGCGTCGCGGAACTGCTGGCGGACCCGGCCATCGAGATCGTTCTGAACCTGACGATCCCGAACGCGCACGCGGAGATTGCGCTGGCGGCGCTGGAGGCCGGAAAGTCGGTCTATAACGAGAAGCCGCTGGCGATCAGCCGCGCGGACGGGCAGCGAATGCTGGCACTGGCACTGGCAGCGGCGAAGGGGCTGCGTGTCGGCTGCGCGCCGGACACCTTTCTCGGTGGCGGCATCCAGACGTGCCGGAAACTGATTGACGACGGCGCAATCGGGCAGCCCGTCGCCGCAGTCGCCTTTATGATGAACCACGGCCCGGAACACTGGCACCCCGACCCCGATTTCTATTACCAGATCGGCGCCGGCCCGATGTTCGATATGGGGCCGTATTACCTCACCGCGCTCGTCAATCTGCTCGGCCCGATCCGCCGCGTGACTGGCTCGGCGCAAATCACCTCCCCAAAACGCACGATCACGAGCGAGCCGAAATACGGAACACTGATTCACGTCAATACGCCGACGCACGTCGCGGGGCTGATGGATTTCGCGAGCGGCGCGGTCGGCACGATCATCACGTCGTTCGATGTCTGGGGGAGCAATCTGCCGCGCATCGAAATCTACGGCACGGAAGGAACGTTGAGCGTGCCGGACCCGAACACCTTCGGCGGGCCGGTGCGCTTGAACCGCGCGCGGCAGCCGGAGTGGGAGACTGTGCCGCTGACGCACGGATACGTGGAGAACAGCCGGGGTCTCGGTGTCGCGGATATGGCGGCGGCAATCCGTTCCGGTCGGCCCCACCGGGCAAGCGGCGCGCTGGCCTATCACGTCCTCGACCTCATGCACGCCTTCCACGACGCCTCCCGCGCGGGTGCACACATTGACATCGCAAGCGCCTGCGACCGCCCCGCACCATTGCCTCTCGGCCTCGCACCTGGCGAAGTGGATGCATAAGCCGTGAGGTATACTGGGTACGGATAGCGAAGTCGAAGGAGTACCCGGATGGTGACTAGGACCGAAGCAACTGTTGAAGACCTCTACAACGCCCCGGATGACGGTAAATACGAACTCGTGGACGGAAGGCTGGTGTACATGTCGCCCACGGGATTGCGACCGACACGTATTTCACAGCGTATTTGCCGTGCGTTAGAAACATACGAGGAGATGACCGGCCACGGTATGGCGATCGGAGACAATCTTGGCTTCATTGTTCGGCAACCGCGCGTGCGTTCCTTCAGCCCAGACGCAGCGTATATTGCCAACACGCTCAGTGAAACGGATGATTTTGTTGAGGGTGCGCCAATCTTCGCCGTCGAAGTGCGCTCGAAGGGCGATTACGGCCCCGTGAGCGACGCCGAATACGCCGCCAAGCGGGCGGATTACTTCGCCGCTGGCACGCAGGTTGTTTGGGATGTTAGCCCACGGAGGCAGACCGTCGCCAGGTATCGCGCCGATGCCCCCGATGAACCGCGTTTGTTTCGGGCGAATGAGATCGCGGACGCGGAACCGGCGCTGCCCGCTTGGCGCATAGCCGTGCGCGACATCTTCCGCACGTAAGCAATGAGCAATGAGCAATGAGCAACGAAGCGGTGTCAGGTTGGCATCGGTCCGGCTTCGTCCTGATTGGGGGTATATGGCCGCTCGCCCGTCATCAGGCCGATGGCGCGCTCTTTGAGGACGATGCCGATTTCCTTCACCTGCTCGCGCGTCTCCTCGCCCGTTTTCGGCACGAGCAAGAGCGCCGCAATCACGCCAGTGACGATGCCGAGAACAAAACCGCGTCGGAAGCCACTGTGCGGCCCCGGCGCATCATCATTTGGAAGGAATGTACTGTGGCCGACCGCGAGCGGCGCGGACGGTTGCTGCTCGGTATGTTCCATCGTCTCCTCCGGCGATGCGAATGGCATATTCGGGTGGAGCAGGCTTCAGCCTGCCGGATGCGTGCGGGCTGAAGTCTGCTCCACCCGAATCAGCCCCTCCTTAGATGGGTGGTTCGGTTCCACCGTCGCGGTTCGTGGCAGCCTTCGCCATCGCCCGCATACGCGCCAGATTCTTGGCCAGTCCGATGATTGGGGTGGCGACCTGCTCGGAGACGAATTCGGTCGTCCCCTTAACGCGCTGGGCGGTCTGTGTTAGTTCGCCCGCTGTCCGGGTCAGTTCTTCGAGGACGGGAATCAGTTTATCCTTCATGAGGAGCGAAACATAGGCGAAGATGCCGACCATCGCCGCCAGCAGCAGCACAGTGACGACGAAAAGCCCCGCGAGGAAGACGACTGCGAGATCGCGCAGTTGCTGGAGGCCATCCCAGTGGTAGAGCAGGATACCGACGATAATGAGGATGACAAGCACCCCACCGGCGATAACAAACGGCAACACTTTCTTCATCCCTCGCTCCTTCAACGTGTCACATAGTGCCCGCACTCGGTCGCGAGCGATTGCCGATGGGTAGACCCCATTAGTCCCCAGTTTCGGTGCGCGTAATGGCGCGAAATGTGACCAGCCACGCCAAGAGAATCGCGCCGAGGCTGCCAATCAGCGCGGAACCGACCGGGACGTTGCCGTACCGGAGCCACCCACTACCGACCAGTGCCGCCGCGATCTCGCCCGCAAACACCCCGACCGTTGCCGCGATGAGATAGACGGGCAGTTGCCAGAGGTACCGTCCGAGCGTCGCGTGCGCGAGGAGGCCAAGAATGCCGGCAATCAGGATGCTCAGGAGCACTGACGGGGACATGATGCCCTCCTGATTGTCACTCGCCAATGACCACGAGATCCTGCATCGCGATCACCGCGATCGGAGATGCAGGTTGCATGCCAGCCAATGTGTCCATATTGAGTGGCGTGCCGTCGCCCCGCTCGACGCGCTCGATCGTGCCACCGCCGAGCACCTCATCACCCCGGTAGAAAACCACCGCCTGCCCTGGTGTCGCGGCGGGCTGGCGAAGCCCATCGGGAAAGACGAGCCGTGCCGTCCGCTCCGGCAGGGGCGTCAGGACCGCGGGTGCAGGCGCGCTTCGATAGCGCACCATTGCCTCAACCACAACCAGCTCCGTGGGTATCTCGCCGATGAATACGACATCGTCCGCGACGAGTGCGTGCGCCGTGAGATCATCCGCGCTGCCAATGACAACCCGGTTCGTGTCGCTCTCCAACCCAACGACATATCGCCGCTTGCCCTGCGCGATATGGAGGCCACGTCGCTGCCCGACGGTGTAGTGCCCGATCCCCGCGTGTCGCCCGACGACCGCGCCGCCTGCATCCACGATGTCCCCGGCTGTGAAGGCGCTCGGCTGCCGTTCCGCGACGATGCGGGCATAATCGCCGTCCGGGACGAAGCAGATGTCCTGACTCTCCGGCTTCTCCGCAACGGGGAGGCCGTGCGCGCGGGCGATGGCCCGTACCTCCCGCTTCGTCAGCGTGCCGAGCGGCAGGAGCGTGCGTGCCAGTTGCTGCTGCGTGAAGGTGTAAAGAACGGACGATTGGTCCTTCGTCTCATCCACGGCGCGGTAGAGGTGGGAGGCGCCGTCCGCGTCCTGTCGGATAATCGCATAGTGGCCGGTGGCGAGGTAGTCCGCACCCATCGCGATCGCGCGGCCGAGCAGCGCGGCGAACTTCAAGTGCCGATTACAGTTCAGGCAGGGGTTCGGCGTGCGCCCGGCGGCGTAGGCGACGGCGAATGGCGCGATGACGTGCTGCTCGAATTGCCGCTCGAAGTTGAGCGGATAGAAGGGAACACGAAGCGTCTGGCAGATAGCGCGCGCATCCTCAACGCCCTCCAGTCCGCAGCAGGAACCGGTGCCGTGCGCGACCGCGCCCGTCTCGTCGCCGCTGTAGAGACGCATCGTGATACCGACGACATCATAGCCCGCGTCCCGCATCAAGAGCGCGGTCACGGCGCTATCCACGCCGCCGCTCATCGCCACGACGCACTTTTTCTTCTCACCCGGCGCGAGCGGCGGGATGGCGGCACGGGCCGCGATGGCTGCAATGTCGTCAGTAACAGTCGTCTTCATAGTACCGCTCGATGTCCCTCAGTCGTGCGTTAGGTGTCAACATCAAAAGTCGCCAGCAAAACCCGCATGGCTTTCCAATGCCCATCATTGTACCATGCAACCGTCATGGTGCTCGAAATCGCGACGAGAAATGTGGTAGGTTCTCCGTTCTCGCGATGATCAGCGGCGATATGCGGCCTCTGCTTCCCATGGCGGGCCAGATTTTGGACGGAAAGGAGTGCGCGGTGTCTGAGTTGCCCGGAACGATTGTCGAGGCCGGACAGTGGCTGCGGAGCGGGAGGATGACGGCGGCGGAACTGACGGAGGCGATGCTTGCCCGCTGCCACGCGGCGCAGGAGCGGCTCGGCGCATTCAACGTCATCACCGATGAAGCGGCGATGGCGGCAGCACAGGCGGCGGACGCGGCGTTCGCCCGTGGCATTGATCGCGGCCCCCTTCTGGGCATCCCGCTCGGTATTAAGGACTTGTTCGCCACGAGTGATGCGCCGACGACCGCGAACAGCCGCATGCTCGATCCCGCGTGGGGGCAGCGGGCGGATGCGACGGTCGTGCGGAA
The DNA here is from genome assembly GCA_050999735.1 of Thermomicrobiales bacterium. Classification (GTDB taxonomy): domain Bacteria; phylum Chloroflexota; class Chloroflexia; order Thermomicrobiales; family JALYUS01; genus JALYUS01. The sequence continues at coordinate 8,270 of JBPCPB010000338.1, forward strand.
GTTGCGCGCGGCGGGCGCGGTCCTGATAGGCAAACTCGTTCTGCATGAGTTTGCGATTGGCTGGCCAGACCCCGCGACGGGCTTCCCGATTGCCCGGAATCCCTGGGATCCGACGCGGACGCCGGGCGGATCGAGTTCCGGCACCGGCACGGCGGTCTGCGCGGGGCTGGTGCTTGGTGGGCTTGGCTCCGATACCGGTGGCTCGATTCGCGGCCCGGCATCATACTGCGGGATCAGCGGCCTCAAGCCGACCTTCGGACGGGTGAGTAAGGAGGGGGCCGTGCCACTTGGTTATAGCCTCGACACCGTCGGGCCGCTGGCGCGCACCGCGCGCGACTGCGCGATCATCTTCGATGCCATCGCCGGATACGATCCTACCGACCCCTGCACCGTCAACGTCCCCGTACCCTCGATGACGGCGGGATTGGACGGCACGCTCGCCGGGGTGCGCGTCGGCATCCCGCGCGATTACTTCTTCACCGCGCCGGAGTTGGACGCCGAGGTGAAAGCATCGGTACTCGCGGCGGTGGACGCGACGCGCGACGCGGGCGCGACGGTCGTCGAGATTGACTTGCCGTACAGCGAGAGCGCGGCGGCGGCACAGCGTGTGACGATCAGCGCGGAAGCGTACGCCTACCACGAAGAGAATCTGCGCGACCGACCGGAATTGTACGGGATGCACACGCGGTTGCGCCTCATGCACGGTATGCTCTACACGGCGGCGGATTTCGTGCAGGCACAGCGCGTGCGTTCGGTGGTACGCGACGCATGGACAGTGGCGATGCGCGCGGTGGATGTGCTGCTCGTCCCGACCTCTACCGCCGTCGCGCCGACGTTCGAAAGTTACAATGGCACGAAGGTGGACACAACGCCGACGTTCACCGGGGTTTGGAACCTCGTCGGCTTTCCCGCGCTCAGCGTCAACTGCGGTTTCTCCGCGGCGGGGCTGCCGATTGGCATGCAGATCGTCGGCACGCCCTTCACGGAACCGATGCTCTTCCGCGTCGGCGATGCCTATCAACGGATCACCGATTGGCATACCCGCATCCCGGACGCCAATCGTGCTGCGGAGGTGATGGCATGACAAAGCACGACGAACACGATGCCGCAACCGTGGATCATCTGATCACTGTCGCGGGCATGACGGTCACGCCGGAGGAGCGCGACTACTTCGTGCGCGCCTATCCCGTCATCCGCGAATCGCTCCAGTATCTGCGCGTTCCCGAAGCGCGCGATGCTGAACCGGCCTTGATCTACCCGGCGGACAACCGGCGCTGACTTTCCCCGGCCCCTCCGTTTGGGAAAGGGGCCGGGGTAGGGTCCCCGTCACTCGGCCTCCGGTTTCACATAATCCCCTTCTTGCGCCAAGCGTTCGCCGATCCACGAGCGCATCAGGGTTTGATAGGGAAGATGGCGTTCGGCAGCAATTTCTTTGACCGCTTCGATCATCGCACTGGGAAAGCGGAGGGAGACCAAGTCCATCCTGCCCTCCGGTGGGCGTTTGCGTGCTCGCGATCCCGCACGACCAGGGCCAGTTGCTAACTGGAGAGGGGGCGTCGCGGTGACATTCTCCATCTGATCCCAGTAATCTGTGCTATCGTGCGTCGTCCAGAACTCTTGTGCTTCTTCCTCTGTGGTGAAAACGGGAATGGAATGCGGATGATCTTCCGCGCTCGTGTCCGGCATTTTATTGATTTCGTTCATAAAACTTCCGTTCCTCTCGCGTCATCGTCCGGGCGGAAAAGACGCGAACTGCCCTACCACGTAGGACAAAAAGGAAGAGATAGCGGCCGGTATCGTCGCGCCCGTAAGCATAGTATGCGTTCCCCGTTCGACGGATATGCGCGCCATTGTAAAATACCTGCTCGGCCTCCGCTGGATAGACATCATGCCGCACGATGAGATGACCTTCATTGCCATCGTCCCACTCGAACTCTGGTTGTGACCAGTCAGGCATCGGCGCAACTTCTCATCTGTATCTACAGTGTATCTACATCTGTTTTTTCTGTCAAACGATCCAGTATCGGCGTCACCTTAGTTGCCGCTTCCATCGCCGGGTTTGAGAAAATCCGGCTGCGCCTAGGCGGGGTTCGGGTAGGTATAGAAGCCCTGTCCGGTCTTCATACCGAGGTCGCCGCGCGTGACGCGGTTGGTGAGGATTTTCGGCGGCAGGTCGGAGGGGTCGTTGCTCTCGGAGGCATAGTGCTCCTCGATGTCCTTGACAACATCGAGGCCGATCTCATCCATCTTGCCGAACGGCCCCATCACGGTGTGGTACATCGTCATCCAGGCGCGATCCACGTCCTCAAATGAGGCGACGCCGCTGTCCACGACCTTTAGCGTCTCTTTCTTGACCGCGCGCCAGACGCGATTGAAGATGAAGCCGGTGCTCTCCTTCTGGACGTGGAGCGGCAGGAGATCAATCGTCCGCGCATAGGTGGTCAGCGCGTCAACCGTTTCCGTATTCGTCTGCGTGCCACGGCCAATCTCGACCATCGGTATCTCCCACACAGGATTGTAGAAATGGAGGTTAGCGACCTTGTCGGCGCGGGCCGTCGCGTCTTCGAGATACCTGACGCGGATAGAGGAACTGTTCGTCGCGATGATCGCGCTTTCCGGGCAGAGTTCATCGAGGTGGCTGAATAGGGCGCGCTTCATGTCCACACGCTCCGGGATCGCCTCGATCACGAGGTCCGCATCGCGTACCGCATTCGCCAGATCGTCGGCATAACGGAGACGCCCCTCGATCTCGCCCATCTCGATCCGGGCGAGCGTTCCTTGCGCGAGCCAGCCACTCAATGTCTCGTGAAGTGCCGTGTGCGCCCGGTCGAGCACGGCGGGGTCGCTGTCATAGAGAGTGACGGGGATGCCGTGCTGCGCGGTTCGCAGGGCGATCATCCGCCCCATCGTTCCCGTACCGATCACCGCGACACGTTCGATCTGTGCCATGCTGCTATCCTCTCATCCGTTTCCTCAATGCACGCCACCGCGAGGAGATAGTAGCCAGTAGCCAGCCGTCAGTCGTCAGTTGGAAGCAGAGGCACTTCGCACATTTTTCTGTCTACTGTCTACTGTTTTCTGTCTGCTGTCTGGCTACTGGCTACTTTCAGCGTGACGCATGTCCGCTTTCGGGATTGGACTGGTGGCGATGTAGCCGACAGCGAGAGCAAGAATCACGGCGGCACAGAGAAACGTCGCGCGTGCCCCGTAGCCCGCCGCGACCAGCCCCCCCGCAAGCCCACCCAGCGGGATGTTGCACCAGGCAATCATCCGCATCGCGGCCGAGACCCGACCGAGCAGATGGTCGGGGATCACCGTCTGCCGGAGCGCGATCATCGGGATGTTCAGCAGCGTCACCCCGATCCCCCATAGTATCCCGACACTCGTCATCACCACCAGGT
>JBPCPB010000403.1:0-6166 GCA_050999735.1 Thermomicrobiales bacterium
GTCGGCAGTAGCCAGAAACGAGGCGCCCTGTGCGACGGCGTGTGCCAATCGTACGATTTGTCAGACAGCAGCATGGCGCGATCAAACTGCCGACTGCCGACTACCGACTGCCGACTTCCCCATGAAGCACGCCGTTGCCACCGTCGAAGAAATTCCGCCCGGCAGGAGCAAGATTGTCGAGGTGGCGGGGCGATCCATTGGCGTTTTCAATGTCGGTGGAGAGTTTTTCGCCTTGCGCAATAGTTGCCCGCCTCAGGGCGGGCCGCTCTGCACGGGGCGCGTCTCCGGTTTCGTGATTGCTGAGACGCCCGGCGAGTATCAATACAGCCGTCAGGGTGAAATCCTCCGCTGCCCGTGGCACGGGTGGGAGTTCGACATTCGCACCGGGCAATCATGGTTCAATCCGGCGAAAGTCCGCGTCCGCCGCTACGACGTGACCGTCGCGCCGGGCAGCGTCGCCACTGACGAACCGCCTCCCGCTCCCGGTTTGGCGCCTGGCCCCTATGTCGCCGAGACGTACGATGTCTCGGTCGAGCAGCAACTGATTCTGGTAGATGTGCCGGGGTGACGGAGACCTACCCCCGGCCCCTCCCTAAAAGGAGGGGTGACTCATACGGATGCTGTGCCATATCCCAAGCGCCTCGATCTCTCAGAGGCTCACTCCCTCTTCCTTTTAGGGAAGGGGGGCCGGGGGGTTAGGTTTTACAGCCATTCCTTCAACTGCGCCGGGGCGATGTTGCCGCCACTGACGATGATCGCGACCTTTTCGCCGGGGCGGAGGGCGAGTTTGCCGAGCAGGACGGCTGCGGTCGCCGCCGCGCCTGCCGGTTCGGCGACCAGTTTGCACCGCTCGATCAGGAAGCGCATGCCCTCCTTGATTTCGTCGTCCGTCAGGACGATGACATTCTCCACATACCGTTGTACCTGGGCGAGCGGCAGTGCGCCGACGAAGGGGGGTGCGAGGCCATCCGCAATCGTCTCGACGCGGTCGAGGTGGACGACTTCTCCCGCCGCGAGGCTGCGAGTCATCGCGTCCGCGCCAGTCGGTTCGACGCCGATCACGCGGGCCGATGGCTTGGCCTCGCCGATGGCGGTCGCGATGCCGCCGATCAGCCCGCCCCCGCCGATGCCGACGACAACCGTGTCCAGATCGGGCACGTCTTCGAGGATTTCCAGCCCGATGGTACCCGTCCCCGCCAGCGTGCGAGCCGAGTCGAAGGGATGAACGAAGGTCAGGTTGCGCTCCTCGCGGAGCCGGTACATCTCCGCAAATGCTTCCGTGGCAGTCGGGCCGTGTAGGATGACTTCCGCGCCATAGCCGCGCGTCGCCGCCACCTTGATCGGGCTGGCCGACTCCGCCATCACCACCGTCGCCCGGACGCCCGCCGCCCGCGCCGCCCACGCCACCGCCGCCGCGTGGTTCCCGGACGAGACGGTGATCACGCCGCGCGCCTTCTCGTCGTCCGAGAGTTGGATGATGTTGTTGTAGGCGCCGCGCGCCTTGAAAGAGCCGGTTTTCTGGAAGTTCTCCGCCTTCAGATAGATTGTCACGCCTAAGCGTTCCCCCAATGTGTGCGAGGTAAACAGCGGCGTGCGGTGGATCGTCCCCGCGATCCGCGCCCGCGCGCGTTCGATGTCCTGCAAGGTTGGTGCGTCCATTGTGCTCCCCTTCCGCGCGGTCGTTCTGCCGAAGGGTAGTATACCCGGAGAACCTAACCCCCCAACCCCCTTCCCGCGAGGAAGGGGGAGCGAGCCTTCTTGAGATCGGGGCGTTCCGCCAAACGCCTCGGTAGTGCAATGAGTCACCCCTTCCTCGCGGGAAGGGGCCGGGGGTTAGGTTCCCCTCGCGCATGGCGTAGACTGAGATATACGCCGCGCGTGGAATGGAATGGGCGAGCGCGGTGTTTTGAAGAATGCGACACACAGATCGGCCGGTAGCGGGTCTGCAACGGGGAATCATAGGAGTATGATGCTTCCTGTATGTACGCCGCCCATCGTGATGCCGCTTCGCGAACCAGGACGTTCGCGGCGAAAACTGGTGGACCATGTCGTCCGCCAGGCAGCGGAGAGGATTGCATCTCATGACACCGACAACGAACGGCGTCCGGCGTCCGGCTCACCCGAATCGGGACGCGGCGGGCGCCACCCCGGCGACGGATAGTTCCCTGACGATGCCCGGCATGCGTGGTGTCGGTTGAGCGATCCGGCTCAATCGAGCGACGTGAATATCGCCCTCGCTATCGGCGGCAACCTCGGTGATCGGGTCGCGAACCTGCGCGAAGCCGTGCGACGACTGGTCGCGAGCGGCGTGCGGGTGGATGCCGTCTCGTCGCTCTACGAAACACCGCCGTGGGGTTACACGGATCAGCCATCCTTCCTCAACGGCGCGCTCCGGGGCCGCACGAACCTCGCGCCACACGACCTCCTCGCCCTCGTCAAGCGGATCGAGCACGAACTCGGGCGCGAGCCATCGTTCCGCAACGCCCCGCGCCCGGTGGACATTGACATCGCCCTCTACGGCGATTGTGTCATTAATGAACCGGGCTTGCATATCCCGCACCTCGGCCTCCCCGAACGCGCCTTCGTCCTTGTCCCGCTCGCCGAAATCGCCGGGGCCTGGAAACACCCGACGCTCGGCAAAACGATCGCCGAGTTGCGCGCCGCCCTCGGCCCCGCCGGCGAGATCAAGCACTGCCTCACTCCTGCTCGCTGGGCGTATATCACGCCGGAGATGGAGTGGGGACAATCATCATCTTCGATAGTTGCCGAGATAGACACATCTACACATCCACGCTATCCGGCCCGCGTCCTCGCGCTACATACCGAAGCCGAACTCAATGCCGAACTATGCCGCCTGGGCGTCCTGGACAGCACTGTGCAGTTTGCTAATGGTTTGAGGCGATTTACCGTTCGCGTTGCCGATTTCCCGGCAGATACGACCATTGATTTTGCATCGAACAAGACCTTTCGAGCAGTTTACGACTCCCTTGTCGCGACAAGTGAACGCTCTTTTGATTATGAGTTCTCGTTGCATTTCGCTCCTCCGTCTCTCTTGGTTTCTGCAAGTGCCGCTGGCTTATCGTCTTTCGCGCAAAGTCTCTCTGCAAAAGACGAACGCGAATCAGAAGATGCTCATCTTGCCAGCATACGTGCAATCGGTGAAGCGATAGCACTTGCAGTTCAGCGGCATGAGAATCCGCCCGCCACTGTCACCGTCGGGAAGCATGTTTTCGACTGGGCAAACCGCGTCGTCGTGATGGGTATCCTCAATGCGACGCCGGATTCATTCTCGGACGGCGGGAAGTATTTCCACTTTGATGATGCCCTCCGCCGCGCGTATGCGATGGCCGCGCAGGGTGCGACGATGATCGAGGTCGGCGGGCAGTCGGCGCAACCAGGCGCGCTTATTTGCGTGGACGAAGAACTCTGTCGCATCGTACCGCTCCTCGAACGGTTGCGGGACGAGATCGGCCTGCCGCTCGCCGTGGACACCTTTCGGGTCGGCGTAGCGCGTGGTGCGGTCGCGGCGGGGGCGGTCTACATTAATGACATCAGTGGCGGGGGCGACGAAGGCGACGGTATGGCCCGCCTCGCGGCGGAGACGGGCGTCCTACTCGGTATCATGCACCTTCGGGGCAAGCCGAAGGAAAAGCAGTGGGATACCGCCTACGAAAGCGTGATGGACGAAGTGACGGGCTTCCTGCACGAGCGGGTCGGACGAGCCGTCGGGGTCGGTGTCGCGCGGGAGAAGATCGTCATTGACCCCGGTCTCGGCTTCGGCAAGGAAGCGCCGCACGATCTGGCGGTGATGCACCGCTTTGCGGAGTTGCGCTCCTTCGGCCTGCCCATCCTGCTCGCCACGAGCCGCAAGAACTACCTTTCCGACACGATGGGCCGCACCGCGCACGATCTCCTGCCCGAGACGGCGGCGGCGGTGACGTACGGCATCGCGCAGGGCGCGAGCATCATTCGCGTCCACGATGTCGCCTTCATGGCCCGCATCGCTCAACTGATGCCGCACATTCTCACACACGCGGCAGGCTAAGAGATGGTTTCAAAACCGCCAAGACGCCAAGAACGCCAAGAAGAGAAAAGATGGACGGGACTTTGATTGATCTTTCCTATTCTCTTTTCCCCCTTGGCGTTTTTGGCTTCTTGGCGGTTCATTCCCGATTATCTGGTGCGCGATGCACGCCTTGTTTGCATGCGACAAGCGTGCTATCGTCGGGCGCAACCGGAATGGAGCGAGCGAGACGGGGAGGGCCGGACGTGGAGCACGCGGCGGAAATACCGATGTCCGAGGAGCAAACGGTCACGGGGCGTGTGTCGCGGTCAGCATCGTCAGCCTTCTGGGTGATGTTCGCGATCAACCTCTTCAACTATCTCGACCGCTACGTGTTACCCGCGGCGCTCTCCAAAATTCAGAACGAGTTTGGCCTCAGTGACACGCAGGCGGGCGCGCTCAGTACCGCGTTTCTTCTCGTCTACGCGGTCGCCGCGTTGCCCCTGAGCATCTGGGCGGATCGCGGCGTGCGCAAGAACGTCATCAGCATCTGCGTGGCAATCTGGAGTGGCGCGACCTGCCTGAGCGGGTTGGCGACGGGCTTCTGGACGCTCTTCGGATCGCGCGCTTTGGTGGGCATCGGGGAAGCGGGCTACTACCCGGCGGGTACGTCGCTCCTCAGCGATTATTACCCCCGCGCGGCGCGGGCCCGCGTGATGAGCAAATGGGGCGCGGGATCGCTGATCGGGCTGGCGATTGGCTTCTCGCTCGGCGGCATCCTCGCGGGGAGTCTCGGTTGGCGGCCGGCCTTCTTCATCACCGGGTTGCCCGGCCTCTTCTTCGCCCTGCTTGCCTGGCGGATGCGCGAGCCGGTGCGGGGGAGCGCGGATGGCTGGCGGCGCCGGGCCGATGGCGACCCGCGAGATCAGCCGTTCGGGCCGCAACTGCGCCTGCTCTTCGGCACGCGGACGGTCGTCGTCGGCATCCTCCTGCAAATCTTCGCCTTCTGGGTACTCGGCGCGGCGGCGTACTGGCTGCCGGTCTATCTCCAGCGTGCCTTTGGCTTCAAGGAAGGGAAGGCCGGGACGGTGTCGGGCGCGGTGCTCGTCGTGGCGGGGCTGATCGGCATCCTGCTCGGCGGCATGCTGGCGGACCGGCTGACCGAACGCTGGGCGAGCGGCCGCGTGCTGGCATGTGGGATTACGCTCGCGGCGGCCGCACCCTGCTTCGCACTCGCCGTCGCGCAGAGCGGCTTCGGCGGCTTCCTGCCGCTTTTCTTCGTCAGCGCCTTGCTCCTCAGCATGTACTCCGGCCCGCTCACCGCCGTGACGCAGGATGTCGTGCCGCCGGGAGTGCGGGCGCTCGTCGTCTCCATCACGTTGCTCATTGGCCATCTCTTTGGCGATGTCACGTCACCCCTGATCGTCGGCGCCATCTCAGATCATCTCGGCGGCGGCGCGCACGGGTTGAGCCGCGCGCTGCAAGTGACCTGCCCCGTCATGCTCCTGTGCGCGGGAATCGTCGGGCTGGTCGGTGGCCGCTACGTCGGGCACGATCTCGCCCTAATGGAGGAACAGCGGCTGGCGCAGATGGGCTGAGGAAGGAAAGATACTAGCGTCTGATTGCCACAACAGGTGTTCTGTGTCCTTGCCGTGTCGGCTCTTCTCCGTTGGGCAGTGAAACGGAAAAACAGGGAGAGTATGCAGCAAGACCGCTCTCTTCACCAACGGAGGCCTCCCGTGGATCTCTTCCGCGATCTCCACCGCCTCGCCATCGCCGACCCGTCAGCGCGTCGCGCTGCACTGCTGGCGCTGCTTCGTGAGAGCGGTTGCCCCTTCACCCTCTCTCGCGAGCGCCTCGCTGATCACCGACCGGAAAATATCGTCATCCGCTTTCACGAGGACGCGCCGCAACGCGTCGTGCTTGGCGCCCATTACGACAGTGTCCCCGGCAGTACGGGCGCCAATGATAATGGTGCGGGCGTCTGTGTGCTCCTCGCGTGGCTGCGCGGCGCGTTGTACCATCCGCCACCGTTCCCGGTAGGTGTATGCGGAACAGTGGTCATGCTATCCACCGCGCAATGAGCGCCTCCTCCGCTTTCGTCCGTCTTCCCCACTTCTTCGGCGGTCGCCACGCAGCGGGAGGCACGCGGTAGTGCAGCAG
>JBPCPB010000417.1:0-4790 GCA_050999735.1 Thermomicrobiales bacterium
AAAACGGAGGGAACGTGAACCACCAAGACACAGAGGAACACCAAGGACACCAAGAGACAAGACCGATGAGACCCCCTTGGCGTCCTTGGTGTTCCTGGTGCCTTGGTGGTTATGAAACTGGCTCTAAAGCCCGCCACCACCAGGTTGGAATGCCAGGTTATGGGAAGGATGCGGGGGAGTGAAGGAGACGGAGCGCGCGCCATCGGTCGGCATCATCGGGCTTGGCTACGTCGGGCTGTCGTATGCGGTTGCGTTCGCGGCGAGCGGCTGCCGGGTCGTCGGGTGCGATGTGTTGGCGGCGCGCGTTGCGACGATCAATCGCGGCGAAAGCCCACTGCCCGACATCCTGTCGGACGAAGCCGTCGCCGCCCAGGTGTCGGCGGGCCGACTGATCGCCACGACGGAGGATGCGCCGCTTGCCGACTGCGACGCACTGATTATCGCCGTGCCGACGCCGGTCAACGCGACGTATGACCCGGACCTTTCGATGGTGCGCGACGCCACTGACCGCATCGGCAGGATTTTGCGGCAGGGGCATCTGATCGTCCTCGAATGTACGACCTATCCGGGCACGAACGAGGAAATTATTGTGCCGATGGTGGAAGGCAAGGGGTTCGCGATTGGCACGGAGGTCTTCGTCGCCTATTCGCCGGAGCGGATTGATCCCGGCAACACGAACAGCCAGGGGTGGACACTCGCGAACACGCCGAAAGTCGTCGGCGGCTGCACAGAGGCATGCACGGCGCGCGCCGTCGCGCTCTATCAGCGCATGACGGAAACGGTGATTCCCGTCTCGTCGCCGAAGGTCGCGGAAATGGAGAAGTTGGTCGAGAACGTCTTCCGGGTCGTCAATATCGCGCTTGTGGACGAACTCGCACTGCTCTGCGACCGGATGGGACTCGACATCTGGGAAGTGCTCGACGCGGCGGCGACGAAGCCGTATGGCTTCATGAAGTTCGTGCCAGGGCCGGGGCTGGGAGGGCATTGTATCCCGGTGGACCCACTCTATCTGACGTGGAAGGCGCGGGCGTACGATTTCCCAACGCGCTTCATCGAACTGGCCGTCGAGATTGACCGTCGCATGCCGTACCACGTCCGCGACCTCGTCATTCGCGCGCTGAATGGGCAGCAAAAGAGCGTCAATGGCAGCCGTATCCTCCTGATCGGTGTCGCATATAAGCCGGATGTCGCGGACACGCGCGAGACGCCCGCCGCCGCGCTCTGGCGGTTGCTCATGGACGATGGCGCGATCGTTTGCTATCACGATCCGCATGTCGCAACCTTTCGCGCGCCGGACGGCGAGATCTATGCCTCAACCTCGCTGACCGACGAACTGCTGCGCGCGGTGGATTGCGTGGTGATCGTTACGCATCATGCCGCTGTGGATTACGCGCGGATCGTCGCGCGGACGGCCGCCATCGTGGACACGCGCAACCAGACCCGCGGTATTGCTGCCGACGAGGGCAGCGCGACGATCACGCGGTTGTAGCGGCATGATTAAGATGCGCCCGGCACAAGAATCGGATCGAGCCGGGCGGCTCGCATGGCCGTGCCTGCTGATCGTCAGCGCGCTCGTCCTCGCCTGCCTCCTGCTAACGCCAAAATTGATCGTGACCGCGCGCTACGACGCCGCGATCCTCCGCTTTCCCTTCCAGGTGGACGATACGGAGGGTGTTCTGCTGGCCGAGGCGGGCTTGATCGTGCATGGCACGGACCCGTACGCGCACCAGCCTTCGCCCGCCCCGTATTTCTACGCGGGGCCGTACACACCGGTGTATACGCTGCTCAACAGCGGCGCGATTGCCGCCTTGGGGCCGACCTTTAAGTTCGGCCGGGCGGTGCAGTTGCTGGCAACGGTTGCCGTCGCGGGGTGGCTGGCATGGGCGGTGCGGCGTGGGGCTAGTGACCGGCGCGGCTGGATCATCGGTGGGTGGGCGGGGATGCTCTTTCTCACGTTGCATCTTGTTACCATCTGGAGCGTGCGCGTCCGGCCGGATATGACGGCGCTCGCCTGCAATGCGCTGGGCGTCGTCGTGCTCCGTGCATGGCTCGATCTGGAGCGCGGTGATAGCAGGCTTTCCAGCCTGTCTCCTCGGGCGGAAAGGCAGGCTGGAAAGCCTGCTATCACTAGGGAAAGCGCGTGGCCGCGTGGTGCGACGCTGGCGCGGTTGGCGCTGGGCGCGGCGTGCTTCGCGCTCGGCTGGTGGACGAAACAGACCTTTGTCGCGCTGCCGCTGGCGTTCATCGCCGCGACAATCGTGCGGCGACCAAAGATCGGCGCGACTCTTGCCGCCCTCTATGCGGCGATGCTCGCCCTGCCGTTTGTCGTGCTGACGATCCTGACCGGTGGCGGCTTCGCACAGAAGACCGTCGGCTATCAGGGATCGTGGGAATGGCATGCCTTCCGGCGGCTCGCGCAGCCATTTGTAGAGCGATACGGGTACCTGATCGTCGTTGCCGTGCTCTGCGCGCTCGTCCTCACCGTGCGCGCCCGGTGGCCGACGTTCGCGGTCTGTTGGTTCGCGTTAAGCGCGGTTGTTGCCCTCGGCGCGGGGACGAGCGGGGGCAATCACAATCACTTCGTCGAGTTCGTCGCCGCGACGGCGCTCCTTGTCGGTCAGGGCGTGGCGACACTCGTGACGGCGGTACCGCGCGCACGCCGTATCGCATGGGTAGTGCCCGCGCTCGGCGCGCTGATTATGCTCGGCATCACGACGGCGGCGATCACGGAACAGGAGGGCCATACGGGGTGGTTGGCGCGCGAGTATCATACGCCGACGGCGTCGGAGCGCGCGGGGCTGGTGGCGGTTGCGTCGTTTATCGCGAATAGTCCCGGCCCGGTGTACAGTAACAATGTCGGTATTCTCGTTGTGACCGGGCAGCCCGTACGTGTGACCAATCCGTGCACGATGGCGGCGGAGGTCCGGCTCGGCCGGTGGGATGACGCGCTGCTCGTTGCCGATGTGGCGGCGGGGAAGTATCCGGTGATCGCGCTCAGTTACAATGACGTGGCGGCCTTGAACCCGGACCTGCCGCCAACGGACGCGACACCGGGCCTGATTCGCGCCATTCAGACGCGCTACCGGCTGATCGAACGAAACGTTTTGCGGCTCTATGTACCGAAATGAGAAGGAGTGGACAATGAGCGACAAACAACGCGGCGCGACAACTGAGCAACCAGCGATCAGTCAGGAACTCTTGAACATCCTCGCCTGTCCGTGCAGCCACCACGCGCCGCTGCGGTTGGAGGGGCAGCGGCTGATCTGCACAGATGGTGCATGCAGCCGTGTCTATCGCATTGAGGATGGCATCCCGATCATGCTGCTCGACGAAGCCGAGGGCGACGGGCCGCCCGCGTAACGAGTGCTGAGTGCTGAGTGCTGAGAAAGGCAGTGCGCGCTGCATTTCGCGTTCCTGTATCCGCAGATCAAGAAACTGACGGGGGCGCAGCGGCTGATCTTGCAGTTGGCGCGATATACGATGGTGGCCGGGCACCGCGTCACACTCGTCACCCACCGCCTCGGCGACGAGCCGCGTGCTGTCGTGCCTGCGGGCCTCAATGTGATCGAAACCGGCAGGCGGGTGGATCGGTTCGCGCACCACTATGCGGATGCGGCACTCGAATATGCTTTTGGACCGCTCTTAGTCAGACATATCCCGAAAGATGCCAATGCACTGGTCTGTTTTGGGCCGCCCTCACTTCCGGCGCTCTGGTGGGCGCGGCGCCAGGGATGGGGCGCGCCGACGCGACCACTTCTCGCCTTCCTCTACGAGCCGCCGCGGTTCGTTGATCGGGATCGTGCGGATGCTGTCGCTGGCCTCGGCCGGATCGGACCGCTCGTTCAGCCATTGTTCATGGTCTATGGCGCGATAGATCGTCGCTTCGCGCGGGCGGCGGATGCGCTGCTGGCAAATGGAGCGTACGGCGCGGCGCGCCTCACGCAGGTCTATGGGCGCGCCGCGATTGTCCTGCCGCATGGGGTGGACTTTCGCACGGCGGATGCGCAGTCCGTCGCGGCGATGCGGGCACGCTATCATCTGCCTGATGGTGCGCCGATCATTCTCACCGTCAATCAACTGCATCCACGCAAACGGATTGATCTCTTTATTCGTGCGGTCGCCGCACTGCGCGAGATGCATCCGGCGGTCATCGGGCTGATCGTTGGCCGGGGCGTGGACGAGGCGCGCCTGCGTACGGAAGCGGCGCGCTGCGGCGTGGCGGACGCAATTCGCTTCGCGGGCTTCGTCGCGGACGAGGATCTCCCCGCGATCTATCGGAGCGCGACGGCGTACCTGCATACGGGGCGCGATGAGACCTTCGGCCTATCCGTTCTCGAAGCGGCGTGGAGCGGCGTGCCGGTTGTCACCGTGGGCGAGGGTGGCCCGCCCAGCATCATCGGAGAAAACGGCTGGATCGTTCCGACCGATGTCGCGATGATCGTTGCTGCGCTGAATGATGTGCTGGCGCATCCGTCCGCCGCAAACGCGCGTGCTGCCCGTGCCCAAGCGGATGTACGCGCGCGATTCCGCTGGGAGGATGGCGCGACCGCGCTGGTGCAAACGGTGGAAGGATTGCGCGGCGGGTAACAGATGATTGCAAAACCCACCGGAAATGAACCGCCAGGACGCCCAGGACGCCAAGGAGGAAAAGAGATGAAGACCAGGGTTCTCCTTTCGTATGTCTTGGCGTCCTTGGCGTCCTGGCGGTTTTGAAACCGTCTCTAAGGCGGCAGACATCCGGACGTAACTCGGTTCAGCACGCAGGAATCATGGTGGTGGCGGGCTAAAGC
>JBPCPB010000295.1:0-11859 GCA_050999735.1 Thermomicrobiales bacterium
CATCGCGAGAGGGCGATTCAAGCATCGCCCCTACGGACAAATAGCAGTGCCGAACGCCATATTACGCCTATCCTAAAAGAGTGTCAGTTCGTTAAACGCTATTGATGGATTCCTCTTCCGCCGCCAACGCGGCGGCGATGCGGCGCGGCAGGTCGCTCATCCGGTGGGCCAATTTGGACAGGCTCCATTCCGGTTGCGTGGCAACCGAGGTGCGGATCGTGTCATCGAAGGGGGCAAGCCATCGGTCATCCAAATAGCCGGGGCCGAAGTAACTGCCGAGAATCGCGCCTGCGGTCGCGCCGTAACTGTCGGTATCGTTCCCCTGGCTCACCTGCTTGCAGATGCCGTCGCCGACGCTCTCGGCGAACCGAAGCGTGTTGATCAGTGTGCCGATCTCCTGATAGACCTGGCAATGGCTGAACTGGGCATATTTGCCATGGATGCGCCGGTAGCCATCGAGCCAATCGGTCGCGTCATGCACCAGCGTCAGCGAATCGGCCACGATGCGGGAGAAGCGGCTGCGACGCGGCACAAACTTCAGTGCGGTTGCGAAGATGTCCAGCGGGTCCGAGACGACTGGTGCGACGGCGATGGCGGCGGCGGTGAACATCGTGGCGTAGATACCGGTGCGCCGATGCGTCCAACTGGCGTCGCGGTACGCGAGTTCGGCGGCGAGCGCGGGGCGGCCGGGGCAGGCGTAGCCATAGGCATCGGCGCGAATCATCGCTCCGCATTGCTCGTCGTGCGGATTGAGAATGCTCACCCACGCATCCAGCGCGTCCGGGTCGCCGCCTTCGAGCGTGTTGATGCCCGCCGTGAGAAGCAGCGTGCGCTCCGGGCCGAACGTCTGCGTGATCGGCAAGTGGCGCAACCAGAGGTCCCGGACATCCGCCGGTGTGAAGCCGGGGCCGTGCATTTCCAGCAGCAGCATACCGAGGATGGTGTAATTGATGTCGTCGTCCGGCGCGACCGCGTCAATCCGTTCCCGCGCCGACTCGACCCACGAGCGATGCCGCCGACCGAGAGCGAGCAATGTGCGCTCAGAAATGTAATCATCGAGGGGCCAGGCATCGGTGCGCGTCAGCGCGTCGCGCAGTTCATCGAGCGTCGGATTGACTTCAACCGGCTTGCCGAGCATGCAGCCGCAGACCGATCCGAGGAACCCTGCCTCCACGCGACGCGCGCTGTCGTCCAGATCGAGCGCGGCGATTGCTCCCAGCGGGCGGGTGGGATCGCAGGCGTTCCAGATGTCATCGAGCGTGTTCGGCTCAACGAATGGCCAGTCAACCTCTTTCGGCAGGTCCACGAGCGAGCGAGCGAAAGTGGCAAGCGCGTCATAACTGTCCGGCAGATTCGCGAGTGTCTCCGCCAGGCCAATGACGATATGTCCCTGCTCCTGTTTGTCATTGAGCGCGATCATCAGTTGGTCCCGCAGCGATTGATAGGTGGGCAGCAGCATGTATCCCCCTTCGTAGCGCAAGTATCTACGTATAGTATCGGAAAGCGGGCGACAATGTGACGGGTACATGCCTCGACTGGTATCGGATTGTAGGGGCGATTCGTGAATCGCCCTCTTGCGGCGGCAGGACGCTGCAGGAGATGCCCGGATGCTCCGAGAGGGCGATTGTACCTCCGGCGCGATCGCCCCTACGCAGGGCATCACGCTGTATCGTGAAAGCGTATGATGTGGTTAATCGAGACCGAGTGCCCGCGCCAGGCGCACAAAGTCGAAGCGCTCCGCGAGCAACGCGCTGAAGCGGTCAATCTTGCGTGTCTGAGCAAAGCGCACGCGACCGAATACTTTGTCGAGGAGGTCGGTCGCGGTGCGCGTGTCATGGCGGACGAGGACAATCGGGATGCCTTTCGCGGTCGCCAACGAAAGGATGCGTGGCGACGGATAGAGGTCTCCCGTCAGGATAAACGCCGCTGTCGTTTCCACGACATCGGGCGTTGCCAGTGCGGCGGCAAGGAGGTCTGTGCGGTCACCACCGGTAATCAGCGCGGTTCGCTCGCGGCGCTTAAGATGGTCAATTGCGGCCTCGACCGACATCGCGCCAACGACAACGTGCTCGATCAGCGCGCCGGACTGATCCTCCGCGCAGAGTATCCGACCATCCAGATAGCTGGCGGCCTGGCCGGCGCTCACGGAACGGAGGGTGCGATCCTCCGGCAGCACGCCAAGCACCACGACGCCCAGGCGCTCCAGCGCCGGCACGAGGGTATTCGCCGTGTACGAGAGACTGCTGCGGGGGATGATATTGAGCACCGCACCGAGGAGGCGGTCGCCCAGTTCCCGTTGAAAGGCGACAACGCGGTCGAGTAGCGCCGACTCGTGTCCGCGCACGACAACCAGTACCTGTGCATCGAGTAATTGTGCCTGATCCGCGACGGTCAGGCTCAGTACGCTGCCCTCATCGCGCGTATCCGGCCCCTCGATGAGCATGACGTCTTTGTCGCATGCCAGCGTCGCGAAGGCGCGAACGACTTTCTCCTGGAAATCGCTCGCGGCGACGCGAGCATCGCGCAGCGCCTCAGCGAGATCAGCGGCGGAGAGATGCACCGGCGCAATGCGCGCATCTTTCTCGCCGCGCAGGCGCAACGCTTCACGAATGAAGCCGACATGATCGGGCGCGAGTTGGTCGTAGTCATGGGCGAGGAGGAACGGTTGACAGTACCCGACGGCGTATCCCTGCCCTTGCAGCGCGCGCCCAATGCCGACCGCGAACGCGCTTTTTCCGCTCAGTGGGCTGGTCGAGGCGATGAGGAGATGCGCCGGGCGCGAAGGTCTATCAGATTTTGTCGGTATGCGCATTTCGTCCATGTGCCGTGCTACCAATGCCGCCTCCAGGAATCCACCCCCGTGGAAACGATACCACAAAGCGGTTGCAAATATGCACGATAGAACGTGCGCAGTTCCGCAGAAAAATCCGGTGGTAGCAGGCCTCCAGCCTGCCGTTCGCCGAAGAGGGGCAGGCTGGAAAGCCTGCTACCACCAAGAGAAGCGTATCCAACTGCGTAACTCTTAACATAAATAATCGCCGCAGTCCCCTTGACCCATCCGGCGACCGTTTGTACACTTTACAATAATTCTACGGCATGTGCGGCGTCCGTACGAATATCCGTCTATGCCTGCGAAGGCGAGGAGATTGACGTGCGGTATTACTCTCCCTATTCGTCCCGGACGCGCCCGCCGCTGTGGCCGAAGTTTCTGATCGTTCTCCTTTCGATTGCCATTCTCGGCAGTGGCGGCTGGCTCGCGTGGACGATTCACGGGCGTGGCTCCGGCACTCCGGTGCAAAGCATCAAGGCAACGGTCGCCTCGGCCAGTGTGGCGGCGGGTGGTACGGGTGCGCCGAATACTCCGAGCGCTCCAAGTGCTTCGGCGGCGAGTAGTGCGATTCCGGTCGCGGCCAATGGGACCGTCCCGACGGGGCCGAATAGCCTTAGTGATCCGCAGAGTGCGGCGGACACCTACGTGCAGGCATGGAATGCGGCCGACTACCAGACGATGTACCGGATTATCTCGACGCGCGCGCAGACCGCCGTTCCGCAGGATGCCTTTCAGCAGCGATACGAGAATATCCTCGCGGAGTCGGGCATCTCCGCTGTGCAAATACAACTCGTTGGACAAGAACCCGGCACCTCGCAGTACCGCATCAAGGTGGCCTATACCTCATCATTGGTCGGTAATTTCACCCAGGAAAATGTCATTCCACTGACCCATGAAGGTCCGTACTGGCGCGTCGAATGGACACCCTCCCTGATCTTCCGCGAGTTGGATGGCAACGGGATCGTGCGATTCTTTCCCGACGACCCGATTCGTGGCCGGATTCTCGACCGCAAGGGGCGACCGCTCGCCGTCGAAGGGCTAATCAAGCAGGTCGGCGTCGTTCCGGGGAAAATCGCGAGCGAACCCGATCTGCTCAGTCGGCTCAGTGCAATCTTGAAAATAGATCAAGCCTCAATCAAGAAGGCGTACGTCAATACGCCGTCATACTACTTTGACAAGGTCAAGAACATCCCGAACGACACTCCCGCTGACACTGTGGCGCAACTGAATGCCATTCCCGGTGTCGAGGTGCATCCGCAGGAGGCGCGCACCTATCCGTATGGCACATTAGCCGCGCATGCGATCGGCTATCTCGGGCAAATCTCCACCGATCAGTTGAAGACGCTCGGGCCGAAAGGCTATATTTCTGGAGACATGATCGGTCAATCGGGCGTTGAGGGCTGGGCTGAGGAATTGCTGGCAGGAAAGCGCGGCGGCAAACTGGCCGTCATTGACCCGGATACCAGCGCGATCCGCTCGACGATTGCCTCCCGCGCGAAGACGGAATCGCTGGATGTGGCGATGACAATAGACGTGGACATCCAGAAGGCTGCCGAAGATGCCATTGGCGATAAGGTCGGCAGTGTCGTGATGCTCGAACCGGGCACGGGCAATGTGCTGGCGATGGCGAGCCACCCGACGTTCGACCCCAATGTCTTCATCCTCGGGCCAACGAAAGACGAACTGGCCTATCTCACGAACGAGAAGTTGCGGCCCCAACTCTTCCGTGCGACGCAAGCGACCTATCCGTCCGGCTCCATCTTCAAGGTGGTGACGATGACCGCCGGGTTCGAAAAGGGCGGCTTCACCGCCAATCAGATGCTGCCCTGCGGCGGCGCATTCGATCTCGGCAGCAATGTCTACCATGACTGGAACCCGACGCGCCACACAGTCACCTACCAGGAGGGTCTCGTCCAGTCGTGCGACGTCGTCTTCTACACCGTCGGCAAGAAACTCGATGACACGGACCCCAATATTCTCCCGGACTACGCCCGCCAATTCGGCCTCGGCCAGTTGACCGGTATCCAAGGGGTGGCGGAACAGCCCGGTGTCGTGCCGGATCCGAAGTGGAAGCGCGACACCCAGAACGACGGCTGGTCCACCGGTGACGCCATCAACCTCTCGATTGGTCAGGGGTATCTGCTCGTGACGCCGTTACAGATGGCGAACATTTACAACAGCATCGCCAATGGCGGCACGATCTGGCAGCCGCGCCTCGTCTCCCGCATCCTCAACGTGGATGGCTCCGTCTACAAGGATTATCCCCCGGTCGAGAAAGGGAAAATCCCGACATCGGCAGCCAATATCGCCGTGATGCAGCAGGCGCTCCAGCAGGTGACGACCTCGCCGACCGGCACGGCAACAAGCGTCTTCACCGGCTTCAGCCCGCCCATCGCGGGGAAAACAGGTACGGCGGAGCAGCCGGGGGATCCACATTCCTGGTTTGCGTCGTATTTTCCGGCGCAAAGTCCGCAGATTGCCGGCGTGGTGATGATCGAAGCCGGTGGCGAAGGAGGTTCCAACGCTGCCCCGATCACGCGGGCGATCTACACGAAGTACGAAGCGATGCCGAAGTGACCGGGGCGTATATATACCTCACCCCCGGCCCCTCTCCATTGCGATGGAGAGGGGTGACTCACCGCGATACCGAGGCGTTCCCCCGAATGCCTCGATCTCACAGAGGCTCGCTCCCCCTCTCCATCGCAATGGAGAGGGGGCTGGGGGGTGAGGTTCTTTTACCGCCCTCGTCGGAAGTCGCGTGCCGATGCAAATAACGGTGATCGGCGCGGGCGCGATGGGAAGCCTGTTCGGGGCGCTCCTGCAACGTGCAGGGAACGCAGTGACGCTCGTGGATGTCCGGTCTGAACACGTCGCGGCGCTCCGCAAACGTGATCTCACGATCGAAGAACCGGATGGGTCGCGCATCGCCGCGCGCGTCCCGGCGACCACCGATGCCGGTGCGGCGCTCGCCGCTGATCTCTTCGTCCTCTTCGTCAAGACACCCTTCACCGCTGCGGCGCTGAAGCCGTTTGCCGGTCGCATTCCGGCGCGGGCGATGGTGCTCACATTGCAAAACGGCATCGGCAATGATGAAGCGATCACCCGCGCACTCGGACGACGAGTGCAAATCACGCTCGGCGTGACGGCGCAAGCCGCGACATCGCTTGGGCCAACGACGGTGCGCCATCGGTCGAGCGGGCCAACGATTATTGGCCTCCCGGACGGACAACGACCGACCGAACTTGAAGCGGTCGCCGCCACCTTTTCCGACGCGGGCATCCCAACGCGTATGACGCGACACATCTTCGAGCATGTCTGGCAGAAATTGCTCGTCAATGTTGGTATCAACGCGCTCACCGCCCTCGCCAATCTTCCAAACGGAGAGCTGTTCACTGACCCGGAGATGGCGACGCTCGTGCGCCGGCTCGTTAGTGAGGCGGCGAACGTCATGCGTGCCGAAGGGATTCCGGCCCCGCCGCGCGATCCCGTCGACTTCGTGCGGGCAGTCGCGGAGGCAACGAAGACCGATCACTCGTCAATGCTTGAAGATGTGCTCGCCGGGCGGCGGACGGAGATTGATGCCATCAACGGCGCGATCGTCCGGCTCGGCGAGCGTCACGGCATTGATGTGACGGCTAATCGCGTCGTGACGACCCTCGTCCACCAGCGCGCGAAACCCGCGAAGAGTTGATCGCAAACTATCGAGCAAATGACTAGCGTGGCGATGGTCGCAGACCAACACGCTCGCGCA
Source organism: Thermomicrobiales bacterium (assembly GCA_050999735.1). Taxonomy (GTDB): domain Bacteria; phylum Chloroflexota; class Chloroflexia; order Thermomicrobiales; family JALYUS01; genus JALYUS01. The sequence continues at coordinate 6,582 of JBPCPB010000295.1, forward strand.
CTTCACGCAAGGTTTCGGTCGCCACCGACCGCGCCCGCGCCGCGCCATCGCCGAGGATCTGTTCGACGCGCGCGGGATCGGCAGCGAATTCCTCCCGACGCGCGCGGAACGGCGCGAGTGCGGTGTCCAGATTGCGCGACAACCATTCCTTGCATTCGACGCACCCCTGGAGGGCGTTCGTGCAGCGATGATAGACCTGTGCCTGCTCCTCCGGGGTGGAGTAGTAGGTGTGCAGCGTGTAAACATTGCACACTTCCGGGCGGCCGGGATCGGTCCGGTAGCGGCGCTGCGGATCGGTGACCATACTGAGGACGCGCGTGCGCAAGTCTTCGGGTGTATCGGCGAGTTCGATATGATTATCCAGCGATTTCGACATTTTGTGCGTGCCGTCAATGCCCATCACGCGCGGAAAATCTGTTAGCCGCGCCTGGGGCACGGGGAAGGTTTCGCCAAACCGGTGGTTGAACCGCCGCGCGATCTCGCGCGCCAACTCCAGATGCGGCAACTGATCCTCACCGACGGGAACGGTCGTTGCCTGATAGAGCAGGATGTCACCGGCCATCAGAACGGGGTAGCCGAGCAGCCCGTAGTTGACATTGTCGGGATGCTCCTCGGACTGCTCGCGAAAGGGCGCGGCGCGCGTCAGCCACGAGAGCGGCACGATCATCGAGAGGAGCATATGCAGTTCCGTGATCTGCGGCACGTCCGACTGCGCGAAAATCACCGTGCGCGACGGATCAATGCCTGCCGCCAGCCAATCGAGGACCATATCATGTGTGTTGCGCGCGATCCGCTCCGTTTGTTCGAGCGTCGTCAGCGCGTGATAGTCCACGATACAATAGAAACACTCCGCCTCATCCTGTAACGCGACGTAGTTCTGAATGGCGCCCAGATAGTTGCCGATATGCTGGCGGCCGGTCGGGCGCGCGCCGCTAAAAACGCGGACGGGCATATTGAGGTTATCTGCCGTCACTGAGGAAGTTGGTTCGCTCTCCACTCGGTCCTCCCTGCTGTCTGCATTCCGCGAACAGAGTGTACCACGCGCAATCGGCAGGGGAAGAACCTAACCCCCAGCCCCTTCCGTTCCTCGGCGTGGGAAGGGGTGACTTGCTGTGATTATCCGGACGTTCCGCTTAACGCCCCGGTTTCTCGGAGGCTCGCTCCCCTTCCTCGCGGGAAGAGGCCGGAGGTTAGGTCACCCGAGAATGCATAAACACTGAAGGAACAATCGGCTATCATTGACACGAGCAGAAAGGAGTGTGCGATGCCAGCATCCACGGTCGGCCTCGTCACAATCGGCCAAAGCCCGCGACCCGACATCCGCACGGCATACGAAGCGATTCTTGGCCCCGCCGCCCGCATCATCGAAGCGGGCGCCCTCGATGGACTGAGCGCCGACGATCTGCGGAGTCTCAATCCCCGTGCTGACGATATTCCGCTCGTCACCCTCTTCGATACGCACGAAGTACGCATCGGGAAACGCAGTATCACGCCGTTTCTCCAGCGGGCGATCAATGGCGTTGTTGCCGATGGCGCGGTGATTGTCGTCGTCCTCTGCACTGGCTATTTCGAGGGTCTGCGCGCGGATGTGCCGCTGATCGAACCTGACCGCGTCCTCGACGGGTTCATGCGCGCGATCCAGCCGACCGGCAAATTAGGCGTCATCATGCCTGACGATGGACAGGAAGGGATGATGCGGCGGAAGTGGCACGGCTACGATCTGACCCTCGCGACGGCATCGCCGTATCAGCCCCCAGCAACATGGGATACCGTCATCGCTCGGTTCGCGTCCGCGCGCGTCGAAGGCATCGTGCTTGATTGCATGGGCTTCGGCCCGGACGCGAAAGCCTGGTTCGGCAGCCGAGCCGGTGTGCCGGTGCTCTGCGCGCAAACCGCGACGGCGCATCTCGTCCGCGATCTCGTCTGGGTGCCGAGAGAATCCGTCGTACGATGATGGGAGGTTGAACCACCAAGACACCAAGAACACCGAGAACACCAAGCAGAGAATGAATCGGTTTCTCTTGGTGCCCATAGTGTTCTTGGTGTCTTGGTGGTTACCTTTCCAGCTATTACGCCTCGCCGAAGGTTGCGCGCAGGCGCTCCATCTCCTCCGCCAACTGCGTGTCATCCAGTTTTTTGAAGAGCGGCTTCAGCTTCGGCAACACGCGACCGGGCGCCAAGTCGGAGTACATCCACGGCGCATCCGCCACCCCACCATTCGCGCCGTTCGGATCGCCACCCGTGAAGCCGAGCATGACGTGGAGTTGTTGGGCGGAAAACGGGATAAACGGCGCGGTCAGGACACGCAATGCATTCAGCCCTTGCAGCGCGACATAGAGCGTCGTTCGCGTGCGTTCAGCGTCAGTTTTGCCCGTCTCCCACGGTTTCTTGCGTTCGAGATAGCGGTTGAACTCGGCGGCAAGCGCCATGATCGTGTTGAGGCCGTCCTTCAGATGCACACCTTCGATCAGGTTACCGACACCAGCGAATGCCGCGCGGGCGCGGGCCAGTACCGCGCGGTCGTCATCATCCAGCGGTCCCGGCTCCGGCACAGCACCGCCGCCGTATCGCTGCGTCAGCGAGAGCACGCGGTTGATGAGGTTGCCGTAGGTCGCAACCAGTTCGTCATTGTTGCGCCGGAAGAACTCGGACCAAGTGAAACTCGTGTCGCGCGCCTCGGGCGAACTGGCGATGACGAAATAGCGCAGCGGATCGGGATCGTACCGGCTGAGATAATCCGGCAACGTAATGACAATCCCCCGGCTCGTGCTGATCTTCTGATCGTTGAGCAGCATGTACTCAACTGCCGGCACATCGGTTGGCAGGGTCAGGCCGCCGACGCCCATCAGGATCGCCGGCCAGATAATCGTGTGGAAGGGCACATTGTCCTTGCCGATGAAGTAGTACGACGCACTCGGCGCGTTCCCCTCTTTATCGAGCGCCCACCATTGCCGCCACGCTTCCGGGTCGCCCTGCCGGGTCGCCCACTCGATGCTGGCGCTCAAGTAGCCAATTACGGCGTCGAACCAGACATAGATGCGCTTCCCCTCGAAACCGGGAACGGGGATCGGCACGCCCCAGTCGAGATCGCGCGTAATCGCGCGCGGCTTCAATCCTTCGCGCACCCAGTTTTCGGTAAAGCGGCGCACATTGGGCCGCCAGTTATCATGGCGCTCGATCCACGCAAGCAGCCGCTCCGAGAACTGCGGGAGATCGAAAAAGAAGTGCTCCGTCGCGCGCAGTTCCGGCGTCGCTTTCGTGAGTTTGGAGCGCGGGGTAATGAGATCTACCGGATCGAGGGTGTTGCCGCAGTTGTCACATTGATCGCCGCGCGCATCCTCGTAGCCGCAGATCGGGCAGGTTCCCTCGACATACCGATCCGGGAGAAATCGCTCCGCGACGGGATCGAACATCTGATCGGTCGTCTGCGTGAAGAGATACCCCCCGTTGAGCAGGCTGTTGAAGACGGACTGCGTGACCGCGACGTGATTTTCCGTGTGCGTCTCGGTATAGAGTTCCCAGATCATCCCCATGCGGTCGAAGCCGTCTTTAATGACAGCGTGGTAAAACCGCGCGACTTCCTCCGGCGACTTCCCTTCGCGGTCGGCGACAAGCGTGACGGGCGTTCCGTGCTGATCCGAACCGGAGACCATCAGGACGTTGCTGCCCTTCATGCGGTGGTAGCGCGCGAAGACATCGCCGGGAATGTAGGTGGCCATGTGCCCGAGATGGCGCGCGCCGCTCGCATACGGCCACGCGACGCAGACGAGGATATTCTGTTTGCCGCCACTAGCCGCATCGTTCGTCGCTGTCACCGATAGTACCCCCGCCAATCATTCACCCACACGCGCAGCACATCGCGCAAATTCCAAAACGTGTCCGCCAGCGGACGCACCTTGCTCTGCACCCCATAGCGCCAGCGCACCGGCGCTTCGCAGATCCGAAACCCTTGCCGCCTCGCGATGACGAGCATTTCGACATCGAATCCCGTCACGCGCGCGCCGCGCACCTCGGGAGCATCATTCCCATACAATCGCAGCCGCGGCATGATCGCGGCAACGGCGTCCGCACGGAAGAGTTTGAACCCGCATTGGGTATCGTCAATACCCGGTACCGCGATGATGCGGACAAGCCGGTTGAAGACCCGACCCATCACATGGCGAAAGACCGGCTCTCCCTCGCGCGACGCGCCCACCCCTTCGCGCGAGCCAATGACGACCGCACAGCCCGCATCGAGAAGCGCGAGCAGCTGGCTCGTTTCCGCAATTGGTACCGCGAGATCGGCGTCTGTGAAGAGTATCCGCTCACCGCGCGCCGCCAGCATTCCCGCGCGCACCGCCGCGCCCTTCCCCCGATGCGCCTCACGGAGCACTCGGCCGCATTCCGTGGAGAGCGCGCGCGCCGCGACCTCAGCGGTTCGATCCGTACTGCCATCGTCCACGACAATGATTTCGGACGGATACGGCTGCGTATCGAGAAACGCCAGCACGGCGCGCAACGTCTCCGGCAGCCATGCGGCTTCGTTATAGGCCGGGATGACGACGCTGAGATACGGAGTCGCGTCCGGTTCTTGCCCGCCCTCGCTCCGCATCCGCCGTTCTCACCCCCACACCCACCGTGATATCACGCGCGCTGCCCGCATCCGCGCCAGCGGATTGTCGCACATTCAGGGAAACGCCGGAAGGGGGTCTCAGCGCGCAGACATTCCCTGCCTATTTCCGTTGCTATCACGCAGCACCCGCGCCAGCTGCGCGACCGCTTCGAGACATACTGTCGCCCGTCCGTCTCGCGCGATGTGACAACCATATCTGCTCACCTTCCGCCACCATCCATGCCGCTCTGTTCTCCGCGCGACGCGACGTGCATTTTTACCATACCGGTCAATCCCCTGCCGCGCGCCGGGCGCGTATGGTACGCTCTCGACACACGAGACCGATGCATCCACGATGTTCGCACCCAATGTATGAGGAGAAAGCCATGCGGCAGCCAAAGATTACCCGCATCCGCGTCCACCAGTACGAGTACGCCGTCGAAAACCTCGGCGTGGATTACAACGGCTTCAATCAGGTCTACGAACCGGGCGCGACGTTCACGTACACGGGCCACATCGTCGCCATCGAGACGGATGCGGGCGTGACGGGCGAGTACAATGGCGGCGACACGGCGGCGATGGCCCAATTGCCGATCTTTACACATTACCTGCTCGGCCGCAATCCGCTCGAACGCGAGCTGATCCACAACGACATCAAGCGCGCCTGCCGCAAGAACGACCGGATGG
>JBPCPB010000495.1:0-3952 GCA_050999735.1 Thermomicrobiales bacterium
GAAGAGTTCCTCGCCAGTTCCAGCACGGCCACGGGCAACTGGCGCAAATCTATCGCGATCCACACGACGGCCGTCAGCGCGCATACCAGGCCGAGCGCGACGACAGCGCGCCGTCGCCTGCCGACAATCCACAGAATCGGCGGCACCGCGAGGAGCGCGACAGCGGCGAAGGGGATTGCATCGCCGCGTTTCAGGAATGCCCAGACGGCGAGGCTGTAATAATTCGTTGCCAGCGTCAGTGAATGCCCAACGTAGGAGCCCTCCAGTGGACGGTCGCCGACGGTGACATCAACGCGGCTGACGTGATACCAGCCACCGACGAAGAGCGACGCGAGCAGCAGCAGCGCGCCGACCGCGCCGATTGCCTCGCCGATAAACGCCGCGCGCAATCGCTTCGGGGAGACTGGCTGCGCGCCCGGCGCCGGAGGCAGGGGCGGCAATTCCTCCACCTGCGGGAAGGGAACCATCTCAATCGTTGGAGTGGCTGTCTCCGGTGTGAGAATCTTCATTGCGGAACCGGCACGAGTACCTTACCGCGCCGCCCGCCGAAGAGCGCGATCCCCGAGCCGAAAAGCACGCAGCCCGCGCCGACAAGCAGCACGATCATGCCCGTGCCCGGCCGCTCACCACTGATCTTCAGCACGTTGGCGCCGAGATTGACATTGCTCGCGAACGAACTCCCCACCGTAATTCGCTCGCGAATTAGGTCGGCGATGTCGCGATAATCAATCAACGTCAGGATGAGCACGGCGAGCGCGCCGCACCCGGCGAGCAGAAGCAAGGGTCGCCAGCGGTAACTGGCGCTACTGATGAGCACCGCCGCCTGCGTGAGCAGCGCCAACGCGACAATCGCGACATCCCGCTTCTCTCGCCGCGAACTCGCCCAGCCGACGATGCCGAAGTCGTGCAGATCCCGTTGCGCGATGCGGGGCGCGAAACTGTTGACGCTCGTCTGGTTCGCATTGCTCCCACCGCTGCTTACCTGCCGCGATCCTGGTGGCACGATGGTAATGTCGCGCACAAAAAACCACGGCACGAGAAAGAGCGAGACGACGAGCACGACGCTCCCCAGCGTGGCGATCATCGTCCCGGCGCGGATCAGCGCCGTGTTCTGCCTGGTCGGTGGCGGCGGCAAGGGATCGAGCCGGGTGAAATCCACCGGCACCATCGGCGGAGCGGGATAGAGTGGCGTCGGTGCAGGTACAGTCTGGATTCCGGGTGGTGCGGAATCGGTTGCGGCATGCATACACAACCCTCGTGTTTCGAATCTCCTACGAGACAACGAAGAATTCGAACCGCCAAGACGCCAAGAACGCCAAGAGGGAGAAAGAAATTTGGGGAAAGGACCGAGTAAAAAGAAGGGAAACCCCGTTTCCTCTTCGTCTTCTTGGCGTTCTTGGCGTCTGGGCGGTTCAAAAAGACCCTCTCAGACGACGAGATGTTCGTAGACCTGTTCCAATGATATATCACTTCGCACCGTTTCGGGAGAGAGCAAGGTCAAACTGGCGGCGGAGGCGCCGAGCGCGATCGCCTCGTCAATCGGGAAGCGATGCATCAGCCCGCAGATGATCCCCGCTGTCATCGCCGCACCCGCCCCGCTCTCGTCCACGATCTCCGTCTGGATCGCGGGGACGTGGCCGCTCCCCTCGGTCGTTGCATAGACCGCACCACCACCACCGCGTGTCACAACGACGATGTCTATCTCCCAGTCACGGAAGGCGAGCGCCGCCGTCTGCGCCTCCTCGAGCGTCGTGATCGTGCAGCCGAGGATTGCTTCCGCCTCCGCGACGTTCAGCGTGAAGAGCGCGGAACCGGGGATACTCGGCACGATCCGCTCGATCAATGGGAGCGAAACCGGTTCGATGCAGACCGGCACCGCCGCGACGTTGCAGATCCGCCGCACCGCCCGAATCGTCTGCACGGGCAGATTCGCGTCCATCACAACGATGCCCGCATGGCGCAAGACACGCCGCGCCTGCCGGATGACGCGCGGCGTGATCCGGCGCACGATGCCCATGTCGTCAATGCCCATCAAGAGATCGCCCTCAGGCGCGAGGAGACCGAGGTACGCGCCGGTGCGCGCGTCCGGCACCGTGATGATGCGATCGGTGTTCACCCCGGCTTCGCGCGTGCGCTGGACGACCATGCTGCCCAGCACATCGTCCGCGACGGCGGCGATCAGCATCGTCGGCACATCGAGGCGGGCGAGATTGTCGGCGATATTGCGCGCGACACCGCCGACACCGATCGTCAGGGCGCCCGCGTTGGACGACCCCTCGAAGACGCGGTCGCTCGTCACGCGCCCCTTGATGTCGAACCCCGCCGCGCCAATCACGACGACCGTGGGCAGCACGGTTCCCTCATCACCGTCATCGGGAGCAGTGCCCGTGATCGGGATCATTTCGGTGTTCGCCGGGAGCAGACTCTCCCATCCCACCGGCCGTTTCCACCGCTCCACGCGCCCTCCCTTTGGTCGGGAGGACTAAGGATATAGGGCTAAGGATGTAGTGAAACTCCAATCCTGCTTAGTCCTTAGTCCTTAGTCCTTAATCTTTCCCTGCGGCTTTCGTCGGCCACGGTTGCGCCGCCGCTTGCGCCGGGTGGCTTCGTCGGCCGTCTCCGCACGTTGAGTGCCGTCCGGTGGGTTGGACGCGACGGCATCCGGCCCTGTTTCGCCAATCGCTCCGGTTGCACCGCTCGTCCCTGCCGGACCTATTGCGGCAGGCGGCTGCTCCTGCCGGGCGGACGGGCCACCGGTGCGGTCGCTCCCCGTGCTGCCGGAGCGGCGATCGGCGTTGCCGCCGCGCATCGGGCCGGGCGCTCGCTCGCGCCGCTGGCGTTGCGCTGTGCTCGCGGTCTGCGGCGCGCCATCGCCCCCGCCGGGGAAGCGATCGGGGATCGGCGGGGCGTCAGCAGTGATCGCCTCACCTTGCCACTGCCGGTCCGTCGCGTCGCCGATCTCCACTTCGGTTGTGCCGCCCGCATCAAGCGCGACGCGCACCGCCTGCTTCAACACCTGTACGGCGATCACCCGCCCCTCGCCTTCCGGTGTCGGCAGGTGCTGGCCGATACGCGGCAGGTTGCGGCGCAGGGCGACGTACGTATCGTATTCATACGAGAGGCAGCAAAGGAGCCGTCCGCAGACGCCGGAGATCTTCGCCGGGTTGAGGGGCAGGTCTTGCTCCTTCGCCTGCTTGATAGTCGTCGGTGGGTAGTCCGGCAGCCAGGTCGCGCAGCAGAGCGTCAGGCCGCATCGCCCGACGCCGCCGAGCAATCTCGCCTCATCCCGCGCGCCGACTTGCCGCAGTTCGATGCGCGTGCGGAAATCGGCGGCAAGATCACGCACGAGGGTGCGGAAATCCACGCGGCTCTCGGACGTGAAATAGAAGGTAATGCGCGAGGCGTCGAAGGAGTATTCCGCCGTGACCAATTTCATCGGCAGGCGCGCATCCTCGACCTTCTCGGCGCAGACGCGCAGGGCATGTGCCGCCTCATCGCCGAGCCGTTCCATGCGCGCCAACTCGTCCGGCGTAATCATGCGGATAACGGGCTTGAGCGGCTCGGCGTTCTTGTTCAGCACGACCTGATGGCGCGCGACGAGCACCTTCGCCGCGTCCCGGCCGCGCGGCGTCTCAACGACGACCCATTCCCCGACACGCGGATCGAGGTCCACCGGATCGAAGTAGTACAGTTTGCCGCTGTCCGGGAAGCGGACGGCGATCACGGGATGCGTTCCGCCGGGGCCACCCGTCGCCTCCACGTCCTCGACACTCATGTGGGTGGAGGTATCCATCGTATCGCGGGTCATGCCGCCGGTCGCTTCCGGCGCGGCGCTCCCATCGTCCTCGTCGTGCTCCCAATTGTCCGGCAACTGCGGGACATGGTCGCGGTCGCCGGCATAGCCTGCCTTCATCAGCGCGCGGTGGACATTCTCACGATCCATCTCCGTCAT
>JBPCPB010000100.1:0-3669 GCA_050999735.1 Thermomicrobiales bacterium
GTGCGCCGATGTAGGGAGGGCGGTTCACGAACCGCCCCTGGGGATCGAATCGCGAGATGGCGGAATTGTCTGTATCGAAAGGTAATCCATGAACGCGATTTCCACAGTCACCGATGAGCAACGTGTCCTGCCCCGCAGCGCGCGCCGCAACTATGCGGGGCTGCTGACGCTCGGCAACATCCCGCTCGCGACCTTTGCGCTCCGGTATGGCACGCCGCTCTACCTTTTCGACGACGAGCATCTGCGCACAGCGATCTGGCATTTCCGCCGCGCCTTCAGCGAGCGGCTGCCCACACCCGCGACGTTCACGCTCTCGTATGCTTCCAAGGCGTTTCTCTGCACGGCGCTCGTGCAACTGATGGCCGAGGAACGCGTTGGCCTCGATGTCAATTCCGGCGGCGAACTGCACATCGCCCTCCACGGCGGCATGCCGGCGGCGATGATCCATATGCACGGCAATGCCAAGAGCGCGGACGAACTACGCAGGGCGCTCGAACGCGGGGTCGGCCGGATCGTCGTGGATAACCTGACCGAACTCCGCGCGCTCGACCGCATCGCCGCATCGCTCGGCACGCGCGCGGCGATCTGGCTGCGCGTCAATCCGGGCGTCGCCGTCCACACACACGCGGCGATGGCGACGGGCCATCTCGATTCCAAGTTCGGCCTCCCGATTGAGACGGGCGACGCAGCCCGCGCCGTTGAAGCGGCCCTTGCCGCGCCCAATCTCGACCTGATGGGCCTGCATGCCCACATCGGCTCCTCGATTGCGGAAACGGAGCCGTACCAGGAAACCGCACGCCGCTTCATCCCGTTTGCCGCCGCCATGCGCGCGCAACATGGATGGACGATGCGCGAGTGCAGCCCCGGCGGCGGCTTCGCCGTCCCGTATCTGCCCAACGACGACGCGCTCGATGCAGACCGTGCCGCCGAAGCGATTATCGGCACGCTCGTGGCGGCATGCGCGCAGGCAGATTTTCCGGTGCCGGACATCACGATTGAACCGGGCAAGGCGCTGGTCGGCCCGGCGGCGATTGCCCTCTATGCGGTGAACAATATCAAAGAGATCACGGGCGTCCGGCGCTTCGTCGCCGTGGACGGTGGCATGGCGGACAACATTCGCCCCGCCCTCTATGGCGCAAAATACACGGTGCTGCTCGCTAATCGCGCGCCGACCGGCGAAGCCGTTACCAGCACCGTCGTTGGGCGATACTGTGAGAGTGGCGACATCCTTGCCCGCGATGTGCCCTTGCCCGCCGATCTGGCGCCCGGTGATCTGCTCGCCTTCCCGACCGCCGGTGCGTACAGCATCCCGATGGCGAGCCAGTACAACGGCGTCCCGAGACCGGCGATAGTCCTCGTGCGCGAGGACGGCACGCATCAATTGATCCGCCGCCGCGAGACGTACGATGATCTCCTCCGCGCTGACGTACCCCTCGACGAATCTTCGTGAATTATTCGGTGCATTCGCGATGCAGGCACGCATGTGAGGGCGTATCATAAAGGTCGCAGTATGTGCGTAGGGGCGGTTCGTGAACCGCCCTCTCGCCTCACCGTATCGGGATCGCGCGTTGGCAATGATAGGACGATCCTGAGAGGGCGGTTCGCGAACCGCCCCTACGAAGCAATGGTGATAGCAGAGCCAGTGTCACGACATAGCGGCCATGAAAGAGATGTGAGGAGCAGGAAACGTGTCACTGACGGGTGCGTATGGTGGAGAAAAGTGGTCGCCGCGCACGCAATCGCGCCGCGAGGAGATGGCCGCTACCTGGGGCGAATGGGGGTCCGGCTCGGAGTGTAGCCGGTTGCGCGCCGTGCTGCTCCACCGGCCCGGCCCGGAATTGGATGCCATTACCGACTTCGACGCCGTCCAGATGCGTGCCGATCTGCGGCCAGAGCGTGCCCGCGCGCAGCACGACGCGATGGCCGATGCGTACGAGGCCGCAGGTGTTGCCGTCCATTACGTCGAGGGATACCGCGCCGACAAGCCGAATCAACTCTTCTGCCGCGACCTGATGACGATGTCTCCTGAAGGCGTGATCCTCGCCCGCCCCGCGAGCACCGTGCGCGCGGGCGAAGAGCGCATCCTCGCCGAAGCGCTCGGCATGCTCGGCGTGCCAATTCTGATGAGCGTCCACGGAGATGGCACCTTCGAGGGAGCGGACGCGATGTGGGCCGCGCCTGATCTCTGTTTCGTCGCCGAAGGATTGCGCACGAACCGCGCGGGCGCGGAGCAGGTGACGTGGGCGCTCGAAAACATCGGCGTCACGGTGGAGCGCGTCGTCTTACCGTATGGCGCGATGCACCTCGATGGCCTGCTGAACTTCGCCGCGCCGGACCTCGCTGTCGTCTGGCCGCGCCGGACGCCGATGAATGTCGTGCACGTCTTGCAGGAACGAGGCGTGCGCATCCTCCATCTGCTCGATGAACCCGCGACGCATGATTGTCTGCCCGGCAACTTCGTCGCCCTCGCGCCGAATCGTATCCTGATGCCAACTGGCGCTCCCCGCCAGCGCGCCATCTACGAGGACGCGGGTATCACCTGCATCGAAGTGGACGTCAGCGAACTGATCAACGCCGGCGGCGGCATTCACTGCATGACCGCCTTCCTCAGTCGTGAAGAAGCGGACGAAACGGGATGAGCGCAGAGGACACAGAGGAAAGAGAGAATAGGAATGGGACATTTTCAAGTTCTTCTCTTTCTCTCTGTCCTCTTTGCGTCCTCTGCGTCCTCTGTGATCTCTGCGCTCGGTTTCGATCCACCAGGGTGATGTGCGATGCTGGTTGAGTTGAGTATTCAGAATATCGCGATCATTGACCGGCTGCGGGTGACGTTCGAGCCGACGTTGAACGCGCTCACCGGCGAAACGGGCGCGGGGAAGTCCATCATCATTGACGCGCTCGGGGCGGTCGTCGGTGGACGGACATCGCCGGACATGCTCCGCTCCGGCGAGGAGCGGGCGCGGATCGAGGCGGTCTTTGATGTGACCGACCGCGATGACCCCGCGCTCCGCGCCGTGCTCGATGAGGCGGGCATCGAGCATGAGGACGGCACGCTCATCCTCTCCCGCGATCTCCAGTCGAACGGTCGCTCCGTGGCCCGGATCAATGGACAGACCGTGACCGTTGGTTTGCTCGGTCGGGTCGGCGAGCGACTGGTGGATATTCACGGTCAGAGCGCGCATCTCTCCCTGCTGCGCCCCGCCACCCATCTCGACTTCCTCGATGCGTACGCCGGGCTGATGGAGCGGCGCGCGGAACTGGCGGCGCTCGTCCACCGCGTGCGGCAGATTCGCGTTGAGCGTGCCACACTGGAGCGGGACGATCGCGAATTGGCGCGCCGCATGGATTTGCTCCGCTTTCAGGTGGACGAAATCGCCACCGCCAGTCTCGAAGCGGACGAAGATGAAGCCCTGCGCGCCGAGCGGACGCGGCTATCGAACGCATCGAACCTACAAGTGATCGCCGACACCGTTTACCGTACACTCCGCGAAGGGACGCCCCCGCGCGGGACGAGCGTGGTCGAAGGGCTGCGCGATGTAGCAAAGAATCTCGGTGAACTGGCGAGACTCGATCCCGCGCTCGCCGAAGCGGAGAGCGAGGTGGACGAGATGGTCTACCTGCTCGAGGACGTGGCCGCCACCGTCCGCACCTATCGAGACACCGTGGAGG
>JBPCPB010000110.1:0-4516 GCA_050999735.1 Thermomicrobiales bacterium
GAGCGCGGCAAGCGCCCAGACCCGTCGTCGGCGGAGCGAGAGGTTCCTGCCAAGCGCGGCAAACAGGCCGATGACGATAGAGATATTCCACCCCGAAATGACGACATGCTGCGTTGTCCCCGTCGCGTTGAGGGCATCGCGCGTCGGCGCGTCGAGCACCGTCTTTTCGCCCAGCAGCATCCCGGCGGTCAGACCGGCTTCCGGCGACCGGACATGCCGCTCGATCCCCGCGATAAAGCGCGTCACCGCCCGATAGCGGATATCGGTCAGTGATGACGGGTCATCGCGCCGCTCGATGCGTAGCCATTGGCCGTAGAGCGAGCCGTCCGCGTCCGGCCACGCGTTTCGGTGGAGCGTTGTAATACCGCCGATGACGACGACATCGCCGCGATTGAGCGGCGGATAGGTAGGCAGCGTCGCACGTACGGTCGCCGTCGCGAATTGCCAGCCGCGCTTTGTCCGAACCGCGACAACCGTGACTGGTGTCTGCACGGTTTCACCATTTGGGCTTGGCCATGTTTCCACCGTGCCCCGCACGGCGTTCGTGTTTTCTGTCGGCCAGATAACGGTGCGCTCGGCAACCGGCTGAGCGCGAAAGAGACCCACCGCGAGCGCGAGCAGGGTGATCGCGACAAGCCCTGCGCTGGCGCTTCGGGCAACGACTGCGAGCAGAGCAATCGCGGCCGCGAACAACGCGACGGCTGTCCAGTCATTGTGGCGGCTCGATCCGATGGCGCCGGCGAGGAGGATGCCGCAGCATGGCAGGAGGATCGGCGGGAATACGCCCGCGCCCGCTACCGCACGGGTCTTCGCGGGAACCGCGCTCGCGGGAGGCAGCGGCGGGGGTGCATCACGGCGTGACGGTGATGCGTTCACGGAGTTGATCCACGGTATGGGCAGAGATGCCACGGACGCGGGCGAGGTCCTCGATCTGCTGATAGGGGCCGTTTGCCGTCCGGTCGTCAATGATCCGCTGGGCAATTGCCGGGCCGATCGCGGGGAGCGCCTCCAATTCCTCCTTGGTCGCGGTATTGATATTGATCGGCCCTGACGCGGGCGTGGCGTCACGTTTTGCTGCCTGGCGGGATGTGGCAGCGGAAGGCGATATGGTGGCGGGAGCCGACGCGGCAGGGCCGGAGGGAGAGGGCGCACTCGTCGGCGCAGGGGCGCTCGCGGCAGTGGGTGCGCGCGTGGGGGAGAGTGCGGTGCGCGCGGTTTGGACGGGGATAACGTATTCCATCCCGTCGCTCACGCGCGCGGCGGGGTTGAGGACCGTCCGCTCCGCTTGCTCCGTGTATCCACCGGCCGCCGTGACGAGATCGCTGAGGCGGGCATCGCCGCGCAGCGTGTAGGCGCCGGGGTTGATCACTTCACCGCCGATGGAGGCCCGGACCTCGGGCTGCCACCCCTCGTCACTCTGGACCAGCAGATCGGGCACGCTGCGCTGCCGAAGTAGCACGTAGATCGCCGCAACGACCAGCGCTGCGACCGCGCTGATGACCAGTCCTCGCCGCCTGCTGCCCGCGTCCGACACTGTTGCCACCTCGCATTGATTACGTGGAGGTACGTCGCTTGCGAGAGTGTAGAAAGGGATGCATGATCTGTCAAACGGGATACCAGGGAAAGGGCGGGATGAATCACCCCGACCACGTCGCATTATTGCGCGGCGGTCTCCTCGACACGAGCGGGGCGGCGGATGCGGCACGGACCGAGCGCCCCGTATGGGCAGACATCGGGTCCGGTGGCGGCGCGTTCACGCTCGCGCTCGCCGAACTGCTCGGCGACGCGGCGGTCATTCATTCGGTGGATCGCGACCGCGCCGCACTCACCGAGCAGGAACGTGCATTCCGCGCTCGCTTCCCGGCCACACTGCTGCGCGTCCATCAGGCCGATTTCACGCAGGCGCTCGACCTGCCTACCCTCGATGGCATTGTCATGGCGAACGCGCTGCATTTCGTGCCGGACAAATTGCCCGTCGTGCGGCGGCTTCGGGCGCTCCTCCGGCCCGGTGGCCGCATGATCCTCGTTGAGTACGATACCGACCGGGGGAATCGCTGGGTGCCGTATCCGCTCTCGTATCCCACATGGGCGGCGCTCGCCCGCGCGGCTGGTTTTGACCACACGCGGTTTCTCACCGCAGTTCCCAGCCGGTTCCTCGGCGCAATCTACGCGGCGGTGAGCGAGTAGATCGCACGTTGGAGCACGCACACATCGCACCGATTTGCTGACAGATCTGCAAGAAAGACGCCCCCTGGCATGCGATCCTCTGTCACATCCATCAACGAAAATACACGGTAAGGGCGTAAACGGTTTCGATACGTCAAATTGCAACACGGCCATCCTGGTCGGAGGAAGTCCCATGGAAATGCTTCAAGTGACGGCAATGTTCTTTTTTGTCGTCGTCGCGCTTCTCGCAATGCTCTTTGTCGCGTTGGTCGCGGGCGCCGCCACCGCTGATCGCGCGCGTCTCCCCGTCATCACACGCCGCTCCGACGAGTATCCTCGAAGATTGCGGCCACCAATTGGGTCATGAACCGGACAGCCTTACGGCTCCTGGTCTTCTCGTGGTGATGGATGGAGGAGATTAACGGCGGTTCTGGTTATTCATGGCCTTGATAAGTTGCTTGTTCCGTTTATCGGCATGAGCATTATTCACGACGAGGATCGCGTGGATCATACCCGGAACCCAGAAGCAGAGCGTCAAAACAAGGTTGAGCACAGCCTGCCCCGGCTTCCCCTTCAGCAGTACTGCGACCGGGGGAAGAAGGATGGCGAGTAAATAGTCCATGCTGGTCTCCTTGCCCACGTTATCAATCGAGAAGCCAACGCCCGTAGTATATCTGACCCGCTCACCGCATGCCACCACTGAGACGACATGTTCATTGTTGCGCTTGCTGTTTGGCGGTTGCTGCTTTGTTCCTGTTAATGGGGGTGGACGAAGTTTTCCGGTTGTGGTACAGTGTAGTTCGTTTCCTTGCTGGCTAAGGGAAAACGAATCTACGTGGCGGCGTAGCCAAGTGGCAAGGCATGGGTCTGCAAAACCCTGATCACCGGTTCGAATCCGGTCGCCGCCTCCATTCATCCATCCCGTACGAAAGGATTTACTGATGACCGACGCGGATACCTCCTCGCCGGATACCGTCGTGCGCAGCGAAACCGTGCATCAGGGAAAACTCCTCACGGTCCGCGTTGACACCGTCCGCCTCGCCTCGGGCCGCGAGACCGGGCGCGAGGTCGTCGTCCATCCCGGCGCGATTGCGCTCGTTCCGCTCCTCGACGATGGACGGGTCGTGCTCGTGCGGCAATGGCGGCATGCGGTCGGGCAGATGCTCCTCGAAGTACCGGCGGGCACGCGCGAGCCGAACGAGCCGCCGGAACGAACCGCCGCGCGCGAACTGGCCGAGGAGACTGGCTATACCGCCGACCGGATCATTTCCCTCGGTGCGTTCTTCACTGCGCCCGGCTTCTGCACCGAGGAGATTCATGCCTATCTCGCCGTCGGTCTTCATCCGGGCGATGCCACGCCCGAAGACGATGAGGGCATTACCCTCGAACACCTCACTCTCGCCGATGCCCCCGCCGCCATCGCACGCGGCGACTTGCACGACGCCAAAAGCATCGCCGCACTCTTCATGACCCAGCACTATCTTAACACACACTTGGAAGACCGACCGCAAAAATAATCTGAACAGCCAAGAAGCCAAGCGGGAGAAAGATTAAGCGCAGAGCGCGCAGAGGACGCAGAGAGCACAGAGAAGAGAAAAAGATTCTTGCTCTGTGCTCTCTGCGCGCTCTGCGTCCTCTGCGTTACGTTCCCTTCTGGTAATTCAACACCCCGTTACGTGCGGCCCGGTTTGTCGCGGAGGAGGCGCTGGATGTCGGAGGCGAACAGTACCTCGCTATCGTCCTCCGGCGCGTAGCCGATCACCTGGCGCGCGTTGACGAGGCTCCAGAAGGCGCGTGTGTTGCCGGAGATGCCGTAGAAAACCTGCCAGGGGATGCCGTGCGCGTCTTCGATGTGCTCCGTCTCGATGGACTTGATCGTCAGTTGCTGAAGATCGCGGGCGCTCAGGTATGCGCCGAGGTCGCGCTTGTATCCCTTCGGGTCGTCCGCGAACTGATCGGCGTTGATTTCGCGCGGCGCGCCGATCCGCAGATGGACGTTCTCGACTTTCCGACCGAGCGTGCCGGTCGCGAAGACGAAGCCGAGGTGTTCGTAACTTGCCTTCGCCCAGCCATACCAGTTGTCGCTCTTTGGATAGGTGTCTGGTGTGACGACATCCATCTTTCCGGCGTGGATCAGGTGTTCGTACCAGTCCGCCGCATGGTTCGATGACGCCACGACGACCCGCCGGACATTTTCTTCCAGCGCCAGTTGGAAGACGCGGTATGCCATATCCACATTCGCCCGTTCCGCCTCGTAAGCGGAGCCGGGGGTCAGCCGTGTGGCGCGATGCGTCCCCGACATCGCCGCGTCCGGCGACCGATTGAAGGCGAGATGGACGATAGCGTCCTG
>JBPCPB010000113.1:0-4657 GCA_050999735.1 Thermomicrobiales bacterium
CTTCGTCTTGCCCTTTCCCACAAAAGGAGCAACGATACTGCATCCGGCTTCCGCCCCCACTATTGGTCGTTCCGCGCGTACCTGCCATCCCCCAAAACTCCTCATTCCGCCCGCGAGCGCGCTGGCGTCACGGTACAACACGCACCCATCGGGTGCGCTAGGCCACCAACGCTCCCGCGACCTTCTTCGGCTGCGGCATGATGAGCTCTTCAATCAGTCCGTAATCCTTCGCCTCCTCGGCGCCCATGTAGTAATCGCGTTCAGTATCGCGCTTCACCTTGTCGAATGGCTGGTTGCTGTGGTTCGCCATGATCTCGACGAGGCGGGTAACGACGTTGATCGTCTCGCGCGCGGCGATATCAATGTCCGGCACGTTGCCCCGAAAGCCGCCGGACCCCTGGTGGATCAGGACGCGGGAGTTCGGAAGTGCATAGCGCTTGCCTTGCTGCCCGGCGCACAGCAGCACCGCCCCCATGCTCGCCGCCATGCCCATGCAGGTCGTCGAGACATCGGAGCGGATCATCTGCATCGTGTCGTACATCGCGAGTCCGGCGTAAACTTCGCCGCCAGGGCTGTTGATATAGACCTTAATCTCGCGTTCCGGGTCTTCGTATTCGAGGAAGAGTAGTTGCGCGATAAAGACGTTCGCGACCTGCGCGTCAATCGGCGTGCCGACGAAGACGATGCGATCCCGTAGCAGGCGAGAGTAAATGTCCCACGAGCGCTCGCCGCGGTTCGTGCTCTCGACGACCGCCGGAATAATGTTGTTCATGTCAAATCCTGATTGCATCTCTGGTTCCTTCCCATCGGTATAACGGACGGGTGCGACCAATGTTACGCAGGCTTCGGCGTTTCATCAGCATCGGCTGGCGCGTCGGTCGCGGCTGGTGTCCCATCGTGCTCCATTGTACCAGCATTCTCCGCCCCTGTGGCATCGTCATCCGACGAGATTTCCGTATCAACGGTGCCGGAAGCCGCCGCGTCGGCCGTCGCCTGTGGCTCCGCAGTCGCGTCCTGGTTCGCCTCGGCGTCCTCTCCGGTAGCCGCATCAGGCGCATCACCTTCCGGCCCCGCTTCCGCATCCTCCGCATCGGTTTGATCGTTCACCGGCAGGATATACGCGCTCTCGGGGGAATCATCAATGATGCCCCGCCCTTCGGTCGCGATCGCGACGACACGGTCGAGCAACTTGCGCTCCCGCAAGTCTTCCGTGATTAACTCGACGGTGCGCTCGTCATCGAGAACGTCGTGCGCCATACCGAGGCGATGCACTTCCTCATGCACCTCCTCCGGCGTTACATTCAGATCCTCCTGCTTGGCAATCTCGCGCAGAATCAGCGTATTCCGCAAGCGGCGTTCGGACTCCGGCTTGATCCGTTCGAGGAAATTATTGATCGCGTCGGTGTTCGTGCCGAAGATTTCCTTGATATCAATGCCCATGCCGCCGATCTGTTGCAACTGCTGCATCGCATCTTCGCGAGTCTGCTGGTCAATCAGCGCCGGGCCAACCTCCACCGTGGCGATCTCGTCGCGCAACTTCTCCATGATACTCATGACGAGGGTATTTCGCGCCTGCATCTCCTGCTGTTGCAGCAGGTTGCTCCGCACTTCGGCCCGCAGTTCCGCCAGCGTCATCGCACGGCCACCGAGCGAGGCGGCGAGTTCGTCATCGAGCGGCAGCAGTTCGCGCTCCTTCACGCTCTGCACGGTGATACGGTAGGTGAGCGTCTTACCGAGCAGTGTCTCCGGGATCGGCCGCTCGTCGCCTTCGGCGTTCGTCTCCGGGAAGGTCACGGTCTTCTCGACCGGCTCGCCGACCGTCGCGCCGAGGATCAAGTCACGAATCTGCGGCAGGAGGTTGTCGCGACCAAGCACGAAGGTCGCGCCCGTCGTCGGCTCGTCGAATGGCTCATCACCCTCGAAGGCCGCAATATCCACGACGACCTCATCGCCCTCCTGCACCGGTCGGGGCGTGGGCGGATCACCCCACGGGCTGTTATCCTCCCGCAGGCGCTCGATGTACTCGTCCACGTCCGCATCCGTGACGGAGATGTGCTCCGGTTCGACACGGACATTCTCGTAGCCGGCAACCTCAGCCGTCGGCGCGATCTCCACCTCGACGCGGAATGAGAGCGGCTCGGCGGCGAGCATCTCGACCGACGGCCGGGTGACGGGCGTGAGATCTTCCTGTTCGAGCGCCTGCCGATAGAGATCATCCATCAGCGCGTTGTTTGCCTCGTCCACGATCATCGCGCGGCCAACGTGCCGTTCGACGAGCGTGCGCGGCGCTTTGCCCCGGCGGAAACCGGGCACGGTGACGCGCTGCGAGAGGCGCTTCGTCGCCTTATCTATCGCGGTCGTAAACTCGTCCTCGTCGGAGATGATTTCAAGCCGGACCTGGCTTTCCGGGAGGCGCTCGGCGGTGAGTTTCACAGTGTAACCCGTCCCCTTCTTCTCAGATGAACAGTGGCATCAACAACCGATCAGTGGTCTCATGCCACCGCGCCGACGATGATAGCGCGCCGGTATGTCCCGTCGCAAGTCCGCCCGCATATCCGCCAGGAAAACACGTAGCGCAGAGGACGCAGAGAGCACAGAGGAGAAATAAAGAATCATCTCTGTGTCCTTTGCGTCCTCTGCGTCCTCTGCGCTCAATCCTTCTCTTTTCGTCGGTTTTATCAACCGGCTCTTACTTCTCGATCGGTACGCGGACGACATTGCCCCATTCCGTCCACGAGCCATCATAGTTGCGGACGTTCTTGTAGCCGAGCAGTTCATGGAGCACGAACCAGGTGTGGCTGGATCGCTCGCCAATGCGGCAGTAGGCGATAACGTCCTTGTCCGGCGTGATCCCCTGCCCCTCGTACAGCTCGCGCAGTTCGGGGATCGGCTTGAACGTGCCATCCTCCGCGACCGCCTTCGCCCACGGGATATTCTTCGCGCCGGGGATATGCCCGCCACGCAGCGCGCCCTCCTGCGGGTAGGCCGGCATATGCATCAACTCGCCGGAGAATTCCTGCGGCGAACGCACATCCACCAGCGGCCCCTGCGGCTTCTCACCGTGCCCGCCATTCGTGTAATCAATGAAGGAGAGCACGTCGTCGCGCAGCGCGCGGTACTCCGGGTGATACGTGCCCGGCGTGTACTGCGTCGCGGGATAGGTCGGCGTGTCGCGCGTGTATTCGCGCCCCTCGGCCTCCCACTTCGCGCGTCCGCCATCCATGATTTTCAGATTCGGGTGGCCGTTCAATTTGAAGAACCAATAGGCGTATGCCGCCCACCAGTTGTTCTTGTCACCGTAGAAGACGACGGTCGTGTCGTTCGCGATCCCGCTGCGGCTCATCAACTGCGCGAACTGCTCCGGGCCGATGAAATCCCGCACCAGCGGGTCCTGCAAGTCCGCCGTCCAGTCAATCTTGACGGCGCCGGGGATATGCCCAATCTCGTAGAGCAGAATATCCTCATCGCATTCGACGACGCGGATGTTCGGATCGTTGAGATGATCCGCTACCCACGCGGTCGAAACCAATACATCCGTTGCGGGAGTCGTGGCTGTTGCCGTCATAGATGCTCTCCTTACGTTGTGCGCGAGATGGTGATGAAGTTACGCAACAAACTCAACAACTGAGAGGATATGCGATTCATTCCGCCTCGTCAACCCGGTCGCTACTTTTGCAACCTAAATGGAGCATAATGCCAACCCGCGCCAGCGTCAAGGCGATAGCGCCGCGTCAGCCACGTCTGGAGCGTCATCGAGAGACTGTTTTCTCGCCTCGTCGCGGTACTTCTTGACTGCTGACTTGATCGTCCCGAGTGCGAGCGTCGCGCAGCGCGGCCGGGTCGCCATCACCTCGCGCCCGAAGGTATCGGTGATGATGTCGTACTCCATCGCCTCGACCTCGGCGAGCGTCTTGCCCTTGAGGCGACTGGTCATAAACGACGCGCCCGCCTGACTGATCGTGCACCCCTCACCGACGTAGGAAATATCCTCGATCCGATCATCGTCGCCAACTTTAAGGTAGACCGTTACGATGTCGCCGCAACCGGGGTTGCCACCGGATGCTTCCACGGTCGGATCATCCATTGCGTGGTTATTGCGCGGCTTCTCGCGGTGATCGAGGATAAACGCCATGAAGTCCTCACGGCTCATTTGCGGTCGTTCCGGCATGGCGACTCCTTCCCACATGCATACCAAACTGAGCGCGGCGCATTCCCCGCTCACACAGTCTCTAACGACGGATCGCGAAATCGCATTCCGACGTTCCACCGGAACATGTCGGTTTTTGGGCATAAAAATGGAGCGGAAGACGAGATTCGAACTCGCGACCTTCTCCTTGGCAAGGAGATGCTCTACCACTGAGCCACTTCCGCTCAAATCAAACTGACTGGTGGGGAAGGAGAGACTCGAACTCTCACGCCTTGCGGCACATGATCCTAAATCATGCTCGTCTGCCAGTTCCGACACTCCCCCGGCTGGCGTTCCCTCACCGCGTTGATACTACCAAAGAGGCATGCGGTCGTCAATAGCCGCCTTCTGACATCCGGACATAACTCAGCCCGTCACCGGACGACCGAGGATTGCGGCAAGGCGGGGCGGTAACGCCCCATATTCCGCGATGTGTGCCGCCAGGATCGCTTCGGTCGCGAAGACATCCAT
>JBPCPB010000311.1:0-5347 GCA_050999735.1 Thermomicrobiales bacterium
CCGCTCCGCCCCGCCTTGCGCAGGAGCGGGAAATTCGACATATTGCGCGAGCCGATCTGGAGCATGTCCGCGTACTCGGCGACGACCGAGACCTGATCGGGCTCCATCACTTCGGTGACGACGGGCAAGCCAGTTTCTTCGCGGGCGAGGGCGAGCAGTTCCAGTCCCTCGACGCCGAGGCCCTGGAAGGAGTACGGCGAGGTACGCGGCTTGTAGGCGCCGCCACGGAGCATCACCGCGCCCGCTTCCTTCGCTGCCCACGCGGTCTTCAGGAGCGGCTCGCGCCCCTCGACGACGCATGGCCCCGCCATCAGCACGGGCGTCTCGCCGCCGATTTCCACATCCCCGATGCGGACGATGGTGCGCGCCGGGTGAAACTCGCGCGAGGCGAGTTTGTACGGCTTCGAGATGCGGATGACCATCTCGACGCCCGGCATCCCCTGCACGCGGTCGAGCAAATCCTGCGAGGGCGCGCCGCCGAGCACGCCGATGACGTTCCGCTCCGTTCCCTCGATCACACGATGGCCATGCCCCGCCGCCGTAATCGTGTTCAGCACATGCTCCAGCGCCTGCTCGTCCGTCCCTGTCCGCATTTGTACAATCATCGGTCCTTCTCCTTGTGTCTGCGCCGATCCCGGTATCGCACCTGTCACCATCGGTTTCGCCCCTAGCACCTCCCCGCCGCGCGATCACGCACAAAAAAAACAGCGGGCCGTTTGTGCCGCTGCGTCTGCCGGTGCCGTCTTCTGGTGCGGGGCGGGTTCGCTAGGTCAGCGCTTCCATCCCGGCCGACAACACCGGCGGGGTAAAGACGAACGCATAAAACCAATCAGGGCGAACCATCTTCATCATGCCGCGTACCATAGCAGACGTGCGAGAGGAAGTCAACCTGTACGTACAAGATGCCGGGCTTTATATTCTTTCACGATAGCGATGCCATGATACTTGGCGTTGCGATTGGTGCGTAGGGGCGATGCTTGAATCGCCCTCTCGCGATGGCTGGGCGCGAAGGGAAGGGTGCGGATGATTCGGGGAGGGCGATTCGAGCATCGCCCGTACGTACCGATGGCAGTGTCCTCTATGACGACACGACTACCGTGAGAGAGTTATTGTCTCTATCACTCCGTATCGCGTGACAATGCCGCGTGGATCAGCCTTTACGCCATCGCCTGGCGTGGTGACAGGAGCGGTGAGGCGATCCCCCAGCCGCTATACACCGACGGAGCGAGACGGTCTGGATCGAGCGTCGGATCATCGGTCGCCGCTGCGGATGCTTGCCAGCTGAGAGAGGGATCGTCGGGCGCGATCGTCGGATCTGTTTGCCAGTCGAGAGATGGATTGTCGGGGTCTGCCGCGCTGTACACATGCACGGTGACGGGCGTCTCATCAGGGGCGGTCGTCCCGTAGGGGCGCCAACCAAGATACGAGGACCAGTCCGTGTACGACGTGCGCACGACGCCGCCGCCGAGCGCGGAGAGCATCGTCTTGTCGCAGAGCGAGACGCCGACGTGGCCGTAGGGGCTGGAACGCTGATCGAAGAAGACGAGGCTGCCCGCCGGCGCGTCGCCGCGATAGAGCGGGCCGCTGATCGCATCGAGGATCGCGCTCGCATATCGCACGCGCGGGATGCCCGCCTCTGCAAGGACGGTGTCGGCGAACATCTCACACCACCCCACCCAGGGCACGCCGTCGGGCCGGTAATATTCACCGTAGTGGCGCAAAGCGACCCGGGCGATC
The DNA here is from genome assembly GCA_050999735.1 of Thermomicrobiales bacterium. Taxonomy (GTDB): domain Bacteria; phylum Chloroflexota; class Chloroflexia; order Thermomicrobiales; family JALYUS01; genus JALYUS01. Next base: position 1,738 of record JBPCPB010000311.1, read on the forward strand.
AGGGCATTCCCGCCGATACCGGGATTGTCGAGTATTTGCAGGCCGGAAAGGTCGAGTGTCGGTACCGGCGGTGGGGGCGGCGTCGTGGGGATATTCGTTGGCACGAGAAGACGGGTGATCACTGATGGCGATGTTGCCGAGGCGGTCGGCGTGGCCGAAACCGGTGTCTGCGTCGTGGGGGCAGTCGGTGATGTGATCGCCGGTGATGCGGTGGTTGTTGACGCCGCGGCAGATGGCGTTGCCAACGGTTTTGCGGTGGCGGTTGGGGATACGGAAGATGACGACGGTGATGGCGATGCGCTGCCGCGTGTTGATGTCGCGGTTGGCGGTGCGCTCGTGTGCGATGCCGTTGATTTCGGTGTCGTTGGTGTGGCAATGTGCGCGGTCACTGACGGCTGTGCCGCCGCACCTTTGGGCGCATCCGTCGCGGGTGATGCGGCTGCCGCATGGGGCGTCATGCCGACGCCGAACGCGACACTTGTGATCAGGAGAGATGCGACCATACGGCGGAAATGAGCAAGGGAGCGGTGTTGCCGCGTCTGTCTCAGTTGCTTTTTCTCCTGCAAATCTGCCACATATGTCCCAATCGTCACAACAAAAAACGCCTTCACGCCAATATTAACGCGGATTACCGGCATACGTTACGGCACGCAGAGCGGTCTGTCCAGAGAATGTTTAAGAAGTGTGTCGGTGTCGTCACCGAGAGCCACCGGCCGTTATGCGATCAGGGTGAATCCCGCATAGCCATTTGCCGCGACGGTATCGCATTTTTGCCGGTAGGCGCCGACGCCGCCGATATAGGGCATGAAGATACGCGGCTTACCGGGGATGTTCGCCCCCATGTACCAGGAGTTGGCTCTGGGATAGAGCGTCGTGTTCGCCACCTCGTTGACATGCGCCACCCACGCATTCTCCGCTTCACAGGTCGCCTCGATGGCCGCGAGATTGCGCGCCCGCAGGTAGGCGATGCAGTCCGCGATCCAGTCCACATGCTGCTCGATGGAAACGATCATGTTGCTGAGGACGGAGGGGCTACCGGGGCCAGTGATGATGAACAGGTTCGGGAAACCGGCGACCGCGATGCCGAGGTACGTGCGCGGCCCTTCCGCCCATTTCTGCTTCAGCGTGCTGCCTGCCCTGCCCCGAATGTCAATGGCGAGCAGCGCGCCCGTCATGGCGTCGAAGCCCGTGGCGAAGACGATGCGGTCCAGCGCGTACGCAGCATCCCGCGTCCGCAGGCCATCGGGGGTAATCGCCTCGATCGGGTTTTTTCTGACATCTACCAGCGTGACATTCTCGCGGTTGAATGTGTCGTAATAGTCGGTGTCGAGCGGCAGGCGCTTGGTACCGATGGGGTGATCGCGCGGCGACAGCGCCTCGGCGACGGCCGGATCGCGGACGATGTCGCGAATCCTGGCGCGGACGAATGCGGCAGCGGTCTCGTTGGCTTCCTCGTTTGTACTGAGGTCCGCGAACGCCGATGTGAAGCCGAAGCCGCCGCGCTCCCAGCGCGCCTCGTACGCGCGCTGCCGCTCGTCGGGCGTCGCCGCCAGAGCGGGCGTGTCACCGACGGGAACGACAAATCCGGCGCGTGACTCGCGGTTTTTGCGCCGGTGCTCGGCATAGTTCGCCTTTCGTCGCCGCTCGTGTTCCGGGTCCAAGGGGGCATTCCACGCGGGGATCGTGAAGTTCGGCGTCCGCTGGAAGACAAAGAGATGAGCCGCCTGCCGCGCGATGACGGGGATGGCTTGGATACCGGAGGCGCCCGTACCGATGACGCCAACCCGCTGGCCGGTGAAGTCCACGCCCGCATGCGGCCAGTTGCCGGTGTGATACCACGCGCCCTTGAACGTTTCCAGGCCCGGAAACCGGGGCGTCTGCGCGGTGGAGAGGCAGCCGATTGCCATGATGCAGAACCGCGCCGAGACGCGCTCGCCGCCGTCCGTCTGGATCGTCCAGCGATTCGTCGTCGCATCGAAGGCAGCGGCGGTGACGCGCGTCTCGAACCGGATGTCCCGGCGTAAGTCGAAGCGATCCGCGACGTGACTGATGTAGCGCAAAATCTCCGGCTGAGTGGCGTATCGCTCGCTCCACCGCCATTCCTGCTGAAGTTCGTCCGAGAACGAGTACGAGTAATCCATGCTCTCGATGTCGCAGCGCGCACCGGGATAACGGTTCCAGTACCAGGTGCCGCCAACGCCGCCACCCGCCTCGTAGACCCGCGCCGTCAGTCCCAGCCCGCGCAGGCGGTGGAGCATGTACAATCCCGCCAAACCCGCGCCGACGATTACCGCATCGCAGTCGCCGATCGCCTCTGTGTCGGCAGCTATCGGTGATTGTGGCATGTCAGGCATCGCTTCGTGTCCCACGCTATACGTCGTGCGGAACGAACGCGACCGATTGGACATTGAGCGCCGCATCGGCGGGCAGCGCCGAACGCCAGAACCATTCGCCCGGCGTGGCAGACAGCAGCCGACCGCCGGAGCAGACGGCCCAGATGGCGCCGTCCGGTGCGGCGACGAACAGTTCCACCATGTCGGGCATCGGCGTATCAAGGCCCGCGCTGGCCGGTTCCCAACGATCACCGCCGTCCGACGAGACGACGATTCGGCCACCGCGCCCGACCTGCGGCGACGGCCCGGCGAGGACGAGATCGGGACGCGTCGGCGGGATGAGCGCCGCGCGCGTGTAGTCGGTCTCCAATTTCTCCCACGTCGTGCCGCCGTCCCGCGAGCGGGCGACGCCGCCGAACCGCCGCAGGCCTTCGTCGCGCCGGTGGTGGGGGAGCGCCGCGTAGCCGAGCGCGGCGTAGAGCAGGTCGGCTTCGTGTGGATGGCCGGTAATGAAGTGGATATCGTCGTCCTCGATCACCGGCGCGCACGCCCACGTTGCGCCGCCGTCGTCGCTCCGCAGCAGGCCACCGACCTCGACCGAGGCAAACAGGCGGCCGGTGCTGCCGGGTGGGGCGTAGACGTTGCGTATCGCCCCGGCACGCGGCGAATACGGGAGAAACCATTGCTCGTATCCCGCGATGTCCGTGATACCCGCTAATTCTTGCCACGTCCGGCCGCCATCCGCGCTGCGGAAGAGACGCCCCGGCTCGGTACCAGCAAGGATCGCACCAGGGTTGAGCGGATCGGGGCCGACACAGCGGAAGGCCGCAGCGGTCAGCCCCGCATTGGCGGGCGACCAGGTAATGCCGCCATCCTCACTGCGATACATGCCATTGCCATAGGACCCGGCGAGGATCGTCAGAGCGTCGCCATCGTGCCAGGCATGGATCGCCCAGATACGCTCGGCGGCAAGCCCGAGTGGCTCAACCGCGCCATCACGCAGCCGATACACGCCGCCGGTAGTACCCAAATAGGTGTCGAACATCGGATGCTCCTTTCCTCGGAAGGAATGCGCGATAGCGGTCACGTCGGCGCTTCAGCAGGTAATGGGAAGCAGTGGCAGGCATGATACAGGCCGATCAGGCGCGCTGCAAATACCGGCGCTCGGGGCCGACAATCAGCTATTTCGCTATCGCTCCCTGACTCCTGCCTGTCTTGGCACAGTGTCGGGACTGGTGGTGGGAGGCCTCCCACACGTGTCTGCATTCAGCTGGGAA
>JBPCPB010000137.1:0-3652 GCA_050999735.1 Thermomicrobiales bacterium
TTTTGTCTCCGCCGCTTGAACGAAAAGAAAAGGAACCGGGCGCTAGCCCCCCCCCGCTACCGTCATTGGGCCGAAGTGGTCGCCACTGAATATTCCGTATGCACGCCGTCCGCCCGCGCGATAGCAACGCGGTATGCGGACGATCTATCGCGCGTGATCGTGATATCCGCCTGCGTCCGGCCAAACCGGAGACCGCGCACGCGGACCGTCGAGAGCCACGGCGGGAGATGTGGCGTGCAGGCGATCTCGCCCGTCCACCCGTCCACCTCGAGGCCGATCATCGCCTGAACAAACGCGAAGGCGCTCGCGGCGGACCACGCCTGCGGCGAGCAACTGACGGGATATGGTACCGGCGCAGCAGCCACCGCATCGCGCATATACCCTGCGTAGAGTTCCGGAATCCGACTGAGCGGCTGCGCCAGCCCCGCCGCGATCACCTGCGAGGCGACCTCGGTGGCCCCCCTCACGCATCCGGCACGCCGCATTCCCAGGGCAATCAGGGCATTATCGTGCGGCCAGATACTGCCATTGTGATAACTGTCCGGGTTATACCGCACTGAATCGGCCGAGAGCGTGCGCACGCCCCAGCCGGAAAGCATATCCGGGCGGAGCAGGCGTTCCGCGACAATCGCCGCCTTGTCACCGCGCACGAGATCGCAGTACAAAAGATGCCCGACATTCGAGACGACGGTACGCACCGGCCGCTTCGCGCCATCGAGTGCGTAGGCGTAGCATCCTTCGTCCGGCAGCCAGAAATCGCGCTCGAATTGTGCGGCAAGATCCGCCGCCTCGACCCGCAACTGTGCCGCCCACAAGAGATCGCCCCGCCGCTCGACAATGTCGGCGAGCCACGCCTTCGCGGCATAGATATACGCCTGCACCTCCGCGAGAGCGATGGGCCGCAGCACCGCCGATCCGTCCGGGTGGTGGAGCGAGTCGTGGCTGTCCTTCCAGCCCTGATTGGCGACGCCGTGCGGCGCGAACCGCCCGAATTCGATGTATCCGTCGCCATCTGCGTCACCCCACTGGTCACACCAGTCGAGCGCGCGTCGGACATGTGGCAGCAGATCTTCGTAGAGCGCGTCGGCATCGAGCCAGCGCATCGTCTGCGCAAAGAGCATCACAAAGAGCGGCGTGCTGTCCACGCTTCCGTAGTACGTCGAGAATGGGACAACCCCCGCGCGCGACAGCTCGCCAACGCGGATCTCATGGAGGATTTTGCCCGGCTCTTCATCCCGCACCGGATTCACCTCTGTCCCCTGATATGCCGCGAGCGCTCGAAGCGCGCCAACCGCGAACCGGGGCGTGAGCATCAACGATTCGAGCGCGGTGATGCAGGCATCGCGGCCAAACGGTGCGACGAACCACGGGATACCTGCCGCCGTCACTTCCCCCGCCGCGCATGGCGTCAGGAGCGCGCGCAGATCGCCCGCCGAGCGGCGCAGGAGCCGGTTGAACGCCGTATTGTCCGTCTCGATCGCGGCGATCTCATCGGTCCACCGGTGTGCCAGCGAGCGGGCGGCGCACAGGGATGTGGTGATGTTCCGGTCCATTGCGACGTCCACTGCCCGCCCCGGCGTGACAAGAAACGAGAGTTCCTCGCGCTCACCGGCGGGCACTATGAGCGCGAACATCCACCGGACGCCCGGCGTCTGGCCGTGATGTCCACTCGCTATCAATGCGCTCCGCACCGGCGCGTGATTCGCATGCACATCGGTCCAGAGCGGCATGCCATCGAGCGTCTGGTACCGGAAGCGGACGTGGCCTTCGTTCATCTCCGGCAACTGCACCGCACCACACCGCTTGCCGGTATAGAAGCCGCGCACCGCGAACATGTCCCGGAAATCCGCCGCCATCGTCAGGGTAACCCGAACGCGGCGCGTGGCGGACGAGGGATTGCGAAGTGTCACATTCATATGAAGCGCGCCATCCACGACCGCGGAGCGATGCACGCGGAGGCAGTCCGCATCGCCGCGCCGCGCCGGGACCGAGGCGCGCATCGAGACAACAGCCGGGCCGGGCCGCGTGCTCGTCCCAACTACTGGCCGATGGCCGTTGACCGTCAGGACGAAACGGCTGAGATAACGGGTATCGCGCTCGTACAGCCCGGAGCCATGCTCGCCCGTGATGTCGCCGCGCGCATCCGCGACGAGGAACGTGCCGCCCTCTTTGAGGACAACCGGGAGAGCGACGGGAACCGCAACATGAGATACATCGCGAACGGGGAGCGGGAACGAGACTGTGCGCACGGGGAAAACGGACGTTTGCGTCACGAATTCGCACACTTTCTGTAGGACGAATACAGAGAAAACGGAGGAATCGGCCAGGGTGTTGAGGTATCTCCAACACTCTGACCGATATAACGAATGGATTGGCGATTCGTTACGCCCTTTTCGGGGTCAATTTTGATTCATGCCCGAAGCCCCGCAGCCGTCACCAGACGCAAACCACGTCATGCGGTCGGCGTTGCCGATGCGGCGGGCGTCTCGCCAGCATGCGCGAGCGCCTCAAGTTCGGGCGTAAAGGTGCGGGCGCGCTGCGTCTCCGCCATCTTCTGCTCGCGCCGGACCTGTTTCTTGCTCACCGCGCCGCCTTCTTGCGCGCTACCGAGCTTGTTCATGAACCGCTCGACCTGGCCGGCCGTATCTACGATGCGCTGCTCGCCGGTGAAAAACGGGTGGCACTGCGAGCAAAGATCGGTGCGCAGCGCGGGCTTGGTCGAGCGCGTCGTCCATGTGTTGCCGCAGGAGCACGTCACGGTCGCTTCAACATAGTTTGGGTGAATTCCTGGCTTCATCGGGTTCCTTCTTTTCAGTAGTCAGTAGCCAGTAGTCGGTAGCCAGTTTTCTCATCTGTCTACTGTCTGCTGACGACTAACCACTCGTGTTATCCTGCCGCGACCTGGGTCTCTTCGAGGAGAGCGCCTACCGCGGCCGGGTAGATGCTGACCTGTTTCTTGTATCGCCCGACATGCTCGTACTTGACGGAACCGGTGATCATCGCGAACAGCGTGTGATCCCGCCCGACACCGACATTGTTGCCCGGCATGATCCGGGTGCCGCGCTGCCGGACGAGCACTTCGCCGCCGCTGACGATCTGACCGTCGTACCGCTTGACGCCGAGCATCTTCGGCTTGCTATCGCGGCCGTTCCGGGACGAGCCGACGCCCTTTTTGTGTGCCATTGCTGCCTCCAGTAGCGAAGTCGGCAGTCGGCGGTCGGCAGTCGGCGGTGATTGCTCGCTTCCCACGACTGACGACTGGCGACCGCCGACTTATACGACGATGTCGGTAACGGTCAGACGGGTCAGTTGCTGGCGATGGCCCTTGAGGCGGCGATATCGCTTCTTCGCCTTCATCTTGAAGACGATCACCTTGTCTGCCTTGTGCTGCGCGTCAATCGTCGCCTTGACCGCCGCGCCTTCCACAACGGGCGTACCGATGCTGGTATTCCCTTCGCCCGCAACGAGCAGGACGCGCCCAAGCGTCACTACGTCGCCCACGTCCCCGTCGAGCTTCTCGACCTCAATCGCCTGCCCGACGGTCACGCGGTACTGCTTGCCGCCCGTCTCGATCACCGCGTACGACACCGATGCCCTCCGTCACTGCGTCGAGCGGCCGCGTGCCGCCCACTTCATTGCGTACTCAGGCCAC
>JBPCPB010000170.1:0-4815 GCA_050999735.1 Thermomicrobiales bacterium
CGCGCTCCCCCCTCCTCTCCTCCCCCTCTCCTTCCCCCCCCCCCCCCCCCCCCCCCCCCCCCCCCCCCCCCCCCCCCCCCCCCCCCCCCCCCGCTACCGGGTTATCATCCGCCGTCAGATAAGCCAGCGATTCGACGTGCGACGTCTGCGGGAAGAAATCAAAGAGTTCGAGCGTCCGCAGGGTGTACCCACCAGTGATGAATGACCGAAGATCACGCGCGAGGGTGATCGGATTACAGGAGACATAGACGAACTGCCGGGGGCGTTTGGCGATGATCGCGTCCGTCACGCGCGGGTCGAGACCGGAGCGCGGCGGGTCTACCAGGGCGAGAGCGAGATCAGGCAGGAGGTCCATCGCCTTCTCAGCGGGCTTCGCGAAGAATTCGATATTCGTCAGGCCCCACAATTTCGCCGTCTCGCGCGCCGCCGCGATTGCCGCCGGGTCTACTTCGATGGCGATCACCCGCCCGGCCCGGCGGGCGAGAAACATCGTGAAGAGACCCGCGCCGCAGTAGATGTCGGCGGCGGTATCGTTCGGCCCGAGCGTGGTCAGCGATACGATGCGCGCAATCAGGCGCGGTAGGAGCATGAGATTCGTCTGAAAGAACGATCCGGCAGGCAACACGAACGGCGCGCCGCCGACTTCCACAATGCTCGCCGTCGGCCCGTGCCAGGGCCGCGTATCGCCGGAGGGGTGTTTATACGCCACGCTGACCACCGCCGGGAGCGAGGCGAGTCTGTCCGCGAGCGGATGCAATTCCGGGCGATTGGGCAAATCCATCCCGCCGATGCCGCCGATCACGAGTTGCAATCGCGGCGCGTCTGTTGTACCGACCACTTTCACTTCGATCCATGCCTTGCCGCGCAGATCGGGATAGCTACTGTCTGTATACCAGTCGTTGAGCGTTGCCAGCAGGCCGGAAATCGCTGGGTGGCTAATCGGGCAATTGGTAATCGGGATGACTGACTGGCGGCGGCGCTTGCGAAATCCCGCTCCCTTCGCCAGCGCGATCGCGGCGGAATGGCGGTAGCGCCACGGCTCATCCAGCGCATGAATCGTTTCAGGCGGATGATCAATCCCGGCTTCGGCCAGCAGTGCGGCGACGATCGGCATTTTCGTATCACGTTGATACACATCGGTCATGTGCTGCCACTCGCAGCCGCCGCAATCATGGTCGCGAAAATACGGGCACGGCGGCGCGATCCGGTGCGATGATGCGGCAATCACCTCCGTGACCGTCGCCCGCGTCCAGCCCTTGCGCCCCTTGAGCGTCGTAATCGCGCCATGAACGCGCTCGCCAGGGATCCCTTTTTCAACCGGGATCGTCTGCTCGCCGTACCACGCCGTCGTCACCCCCGCCGGTGTGAATGCGCCGAGATCGAGTTCCGCCTCTGCATAGCGCATTCGCTCTCGGCGACGGCGCGAGCCACGCGGTGCGGGCACATCCGGCTCCTGCGGCAGCCCCGGACCCGGTACGGTGGGATCTATCGCGTCATCCGTATTGAGCCTCACCCCCGGCCCCTCTCCATCGCCCTGAGATCGAGGAATAGGTCGGTGCGTCTGGCGATGGAGAGGGGAGGGGAATTATCTGCGATCAACGCTGTGCCTCACTCATTGCTCGTTGCTCATCGCTCATTGCTTCCTTAGCGTCGCATCGTCAGGCGACGGAAGGCTTCGGCCATCGGGAGATCGGCCTGTTTGCCGATCTCCTCCAGCCGCTCGCGCAACCGTTTTTCGAGGTCCTTCGACCGGCCAACCTGCGAATCATGATGCCGGAGCGCTTCCAGTTTCTTGTCGAAGGTCGAGGAGACATCCACAAAGCAGTCGGGGTGTTCAGCGTTGAAGAAGAGCAGTTCCGCGACCTTATGCGGCTCCAATCCTTCCTCGTGATAGTGTTCGGGGAAGTAGATCGCATCGCGTGCGGTCGGATAGACGGCGTCCGTCGTCGTGATGCCGACGTTGCGGTGATCGGGGTGCAACGCATAGGGTCGCCAGGGGTCATGCGTGATGACGATGTCCGGCTTGAAACGGCGGATTTCATGGACGATTCGGCCCCGGAACCGATAGGAGTTGTCCGTCTGGCCGTCCGGCTCGCGCAGGAAGACAACTTCTTTGATGCCGAGCACCGCCGCCGCTTCCCGTTGCTCCTGCTCGCGGATTTCGGTCAGGCGCTCCGGCGTCATATTTGGATCGGGGGAGCCACGATCACCGCTCGTCACCTGCACGAGGATGGCGTCCATGCCGCGCTGCACCCACCGCGCCACCGTGCCCGCGCTGGAAAATTCGAGGTCATCGGGATGCGCCACGACGACCATAAAGGTCTTGTATTCGTCGTCCGGTATCCATTCCGCCATGCCGCTCGTCGCCTCCTGCTCCATCGAGCCATTTCCGGCCCGACGTATCGCCGCCGTCACAGACGACGCATCGTACCACACCGCCGCATTGGGAGCGGTCCATTGGCGACATGTACGCGTCGCGAGCGCCCGATGGGAAGGTGTACGTACATTGGCGGAGCAAACGACTTGAGTACGTACAATTCGTGTGCTATGCTGGTACGCAGGGAGAGAAGGGTTGCCGACGGGCACGCTCGGAGGGGTGTCGCCGGTCTGTACCAAGGGAGTAAGACATTGTCACTTTCGGTGCTCATGATCGCACCGACATCGTTCTTTGCCGACTACGGCGCGCATGTCCGTCCCCTTGAGGAGATCCGCGCACTCCAGCGCCTCGGGCATCGGGTCACAGTCTGCACCTACCACAATGGGCACGATGTCCCCGGTATCACGATTCAGCGCAGTATTGACATCCCGTGGCGCAAGCGGGTGATCGTCGGCACAACACGACATAAACTCTATCTGGACGCCGCGCTCCTCGCGGTCGTGCTGCGGGAGATGCATCGCATAAAACCGGACATCATCCACGCGCACCTCCACGAAGGCGCGCTGATCGGCCAGACGGCCCGCGCAACGCATCACGCGCCGCTGCTCTTCGATTACCAGGGCAGCCTGACATCCGAAATGACCGATCACGGCTTTCTCGGGCCGGCGAGCATGCTGCGCGCCCCGCTCGCGCGGCTCGAACGGACGATCAACCACGCGGCGGACATGATTGTCACGAGCACCCATCACGCCGCGAGCCGTCTCCGTGCCGACGGCGAGATGCCTGCGGAGAAGATTATCTGTATCCCCGATGCCGTTGACACACTGCGCTTCCGGCCGGACGCGCTCCCCGCGAGTGAGCGCACGCTGCTGCGTGCCCAGCTCGGCATCCGGCCAACGGACAAGGTTGTCGCCTATCTCGGTCTGCTCGCCCCCTATCAGGGCACCGATATGCTCCTCGAGGCGGCGGCGGACGTTCTGCGTCGCGTGCCGGACGCCTTTTTCCTCGTGATGGGCTTTCCCGGCAACGAGCGCTATCGCGTGCTGGCGGAACGGCTTGGGATCGCGCACCGCATCAGCCTCCCCGGCCAGATCCCCTATCTGGACGCTCACCGCTATCTCGCACTCGGCGATATCGCCGTCGCGCCGAAACTCTCGGAGACCGAGGGCAACCAGAAGATTTTCAACTACCTCGCGACCGGGTTGCCAGTCATCGCCTTCGATACCCCCGCCTCGCGGGAAATTCTCGGCGACCACGCGACCTTCGCGACGCGCGGCGATGTGGGGAGCCTCGCGGAACGGATCACCGCGCTCCTGTCCGACCCCGCAACCGCACGCCGGACCGGCTTGGCCGGGCGCATGATCGCGCTGCAAAACTTCTCGTGGGAGCGGCGCGGCACGGAATTACTCCGGGCCTATGCCGGCATCCTCCCGCCTGAGAAACTGCCCCTCGTCGGCCTCCCGCAGACCGCGCCCTACGCCGCGCCCGTCTTCGCGGATGGCGGGTCGGATTAGGGAACCTCACCCCCGGCCCCTCTCCGTCAAGCGGCGAGGGGCGACTCGTCGGGAGTATCGTGGCACTCCCCGAACATCGCGATCTTCAGAAGGCTTGCTCCCCCTCTCCATCGCAATGGAGAGGGGGCTGCGTGTGAGGTTCCCCGCTTCGCACCATGCGTCCGTACGGGTTGCGGAAGAGCGTTATGTCACCTACACTGATGGTGGCTCATGGCTGGGAGTATCTGGGATGCGGGGGAGCGAGGTCTGATGTCTGGTTCGCAGCGGCCAGTGGCGTTCCGATGCCTGATGATGGGCGCGGCGGCATTGATTCTTCTCACGGCGCTGATCGCCGCCCCGGTCTTCACGCGCGGCAGCGCGGCCGTGATCCCCTTCGGCTCTCCCGCCTTCGCCGCCCAATGGAACAGCATCGAACCGAAAGTGCCGAACTTCTGGGGGCCTGCATACCAGAACGTCTTTCCTGAGCAGTATCAGGAGGCCACGGGCGGGCCAATGCCCGGGCAGCGCCTCGTGCAGTACTTCGACAAAGCGCGGATGGAGCAAACGACGGCGAATGGCCCGGTGACAAACGGCCTGCTCACCGTCGAATTGATGAGCGGCAAACGGCAATTCGGCGATACGACCTTCGTGGCCTACCCGCCCGCCACGATCCCGGTCGTCGGTGATCCGACGAATACCTTCCCGACCTACGCCTCATTCGGATCGGGCGCCTTCCTGCCGAAAAGCGATCAAACGGCCGCGCCGAATGGCAATGTCTACAACCCGGACGGCACCATCACCGTCAATAGCCAACTGGCCGCCGACCCCGGTGCGGCCTTTGGGGCATACCAGAGCGATCCCGGCGGCATCTATGCCCACAATCTTCCCCTCGCCTTCTCCACCTACCTCGCCGCGCTCCCCACCCCTGCCCTCTCCGTCATGGGC
>JBPCPB010000228.1:0-6724 GCA_050999735.1 Thermomicrobiales bacterium
AGATCGCGCCGAGTTTCGAGACGGCGAAGGTCGCCATCGCCGTCTCCGGCAGCATCGGCATGAAGATACCGACGCGGTCGCCCTTGCCGACGCCGAGCGCCGCGAGCGCGCCCGCCAGTTGATTCGTTTGCTCCCACAGTTCGCGGTAGGTCATCGTGTGGGTCGCGCCGTCGTCACCCGCCCAGATCACCGCTATCTTATTGGCGTTTGCGCCGGTCGCGTGCTTGTCGAGTGCGTTATGGACGTAGTTGTACTGCCCACCGGGAAACCACGTCGTCCACGGTACACCGCGCGACATATCCACCACCGCATCATAGGGGCGGTAGAATTGGAGATCGAGGTCCTTCACCGTCGCGTCCCAGAACCACGCCGCGTCATCCGCCGCGCGGGTGAGCAGTTCCGCAAACGAAGCGATGCCCTCGTGCGCCATGAAGCGGCGGAGACGGCTGCGTTCCAGGTATGCTTCGCTCGGACGCCAGACGATTTCCGCGCTGTCGGTATCGTGTCCGACTGGCATCGCTGCGGTCATGTTGTGCTCTGCCATCACTCTCTCCTTCAAGACCAGCGGCCTGTGCCGCGGATGGAATCGTTGAACGAGATTGTACACGGGAGTGGTGGATAGATGGGGCTGCATGTTCACCCGGCGCGCAGCCTCAGATGTTCATGCGCGGGTCGAGCGCGTCGCGTAGACCATCGCCGATGAAGTTACACGCCAGCACCGTGAGGACAATCGCGACGCCCGCCGGAACCCAGAGCCAGGGCTGCTGTTCGAGCACTTGCAGATTGCGCGCGACATTAATCATGTTGCCCCAGCTCGCCGTCGGCGGCTGCACGCCGAGGCCAAGAAAGGAAAGCCCCGCTTCCAGCAGGATCGCGTTGACGACGCCGAAACTCGCATAGACGACGAGCACATCAACGGTGTTCGGGAAGGCATGGACGCCGATCATGCGCGGCGCCGACGCGCCCATCGCGCGGGCGGCAACGAGGAATTCCTGCTCTCTGAGCGAGAGGAATTTGGCGCGCACGAGGCGACACGGTACCGGCCAGTTCAAGAGGCCGATACTCAGCAGCGTCTTGATGATGCCTGGCCCGGTCAGCGCGACAATCGTCAGGATGATGATGATCGCGGGAAAAGTCATCACGACATCCGTAAAGCGCATGATGACGCCATCCACCCAGCGGCCAAAGAAACCGGCAATCGCGCCCAACAGCGCCCCGACGATGATGGAGATCATCGCCGCCGCGAAGCCGATGGAGAGCGAGACGCGCCCGGCATAGAGTGTACGCGCGAAGGTATCGCGCCCCGTCCGGTCAGTGCCGAACCAGTGCCTGGTCGTCGGCCCCTGGTTGCGGGCGAGGAGGTCTACCGTGTTTGGGCCAGCGCGTGCGACGACCGGCGCGAAGATCGCGAGCAGGACGAAGAGCGCGACGACGAGCACGCCGACGACCGCCAGCCGGTGCCGCCGGAACCGGCGGAGCGCCTGCCCTGTTGGCGGCAGTACTTTCACCTGTGTCCGCGCCCTGAGCGGCTCCGGTGATACGGGCGCAATCGCGCGGGCGTCGGATTCGGCCAGACTGTTATCCATCACGTCCTTCATCCCGGTGGCGGCGGGCTGTAGCCTGCTGCGAGGTTCGGCAGGCTACAGCCCGCCGCCACCCATTCCTTATCATCCATACCGAATCCGAGGATCGATGAACGCATATGCCAGGTCCGTCAGCAGGTTGGCGACGAGAATGACGACGGCGATGATGAAGGTCATGCCCATGATGAGCGGGTAATCGCGCCCGGCGATGGCATCGAGGTAAAGCGTCCCCATCCCCGGCCACGAGAAGATGGATTCGAGGAAGACCGCGCCCCCGACCAGCGCGGGAACCGTTGCGCCGATCACCGTGACAATCGGGATCAGGGCATTGCGGAGGGCGTGGCTGCCAACCGTGACCCGCCGCGACAGCCCCTTCGCCTGCGCCGTGCGGATATAATCCTGCGTCAGGACGCCGAGCATCGCGGAGCGCGTGTAGCGCATGATACTCGATACCTGAAAGAGCGAGAGCATCAGCGCGGGCAGGATCAGATGATCGAGGTGATCCCAGAGTGAAAAGGGTACACCCGGCGTCGCCAAGCCCCCGGCGGGGAACCAGCCGAGCCGGAGCGAGAAGATATACAGCCCAAGCAGCCCCGCGAAAAAGGCGGGCGTGGACGCACCGAGGAAGGCGAGGATCGTCAGGATGAAATCGAGGACGGAGTACTGCTTGACGGCGGAAACCACCCCGAGCAGCACCCCGGCGATAATGCCGATGGCCAGCCCGCTTCCCATCAGCGATAAGGTCGGCACGATCCGTTGTTTGATCACGCTACCGACCGGTTCACCCGTCTTGATGCGGTAGCCGAGGTCGCCCTTCGCCACTTCGCGCAGCCAGAAAAGGTAGCGGATCGGCGCGGGCCGGTCCAGGCCGAGATCGTGGCGGATCGCGTTGCGCTGCTCGATGCTCAGGATGACATCCGGCGGGAGGTAGGCATCGAGCGGATCGCCCGGCGTCAGTTGGAGCATCGCGAAGATAATCGCGGTGATCGCGATCAGGATCGGGATGGTGATGAGCAGCCGTTTCTGGATATAGCGTCCCATAGCCCCTCACGGGGAGTAGCGAGTCGAGAGTAACGAGTGATGAGAAGAGCCGCCTTCTCGTTACTCGTTACTCATTACTCGTTACTCATTACTCGTTACTTCGCCAGACTCCACAGTTCGGATTGGTCATAATACTTGCCACTGCCTGCCGACGGGGTGTAGACGAAGTTCTGGACATTCTTCGCGACCGCGCCGAAGCGTGTCGTCACCCACATCGGCGCCCAGGGCAGTTGATCGTTCTGAATCTTGCAGGCGGTCTGATAGTCCGTCGCGCGTTTGGTCGGATCGGCTTCCGCGCGGCCATCAATGTACGCCTTATCCTCGTCCGCGCTGTTCCAGAAGCCGCGGTTCGAGCCGGACGGCGGGACTGCGGTGGAGAGGAAGTAGATACTCGTGACATCCGGGTCCGCGCCATTCGCGCCGCCGGCATAATAGAGCGTGAATTGCGGCGCGGCTTTGTTCACGAAGCCGTTGAAAGTCGGCACGTCTACCGCCTTGATTGTGATCTGAACGCCGACGTCCGCCAGTTGCTGCTGCATAGTGACGAGGATGTCCTGGGTGAGTTGGTCGGCGTAGTAGGTCAGCAGTTCAATCGGCTGCCCCTTGATGGCATCCCAGTTGGCGTCCTTCAGGAGTTGCTTCGCCTTGTTCACGTCGCGCGCGTAGGGATTCGCGTCCTTCGGCTGGTACTGCGTGCTGTCGAAGGCGCACGGGATAACGACCGCCGCTCCCTTGAAGAGTTGATTGACGATCGTCGCGCGGTCTATCGCGTACATGAACGCCTGCCGCACGCGCACATCCTGAAAGCGTGGGTCCTTCAGGTTGAACTGGAGATAATTGGCGACCTGTGATGGGCCGGGGATGAGCGTGAGGTTCGCGTTCTTCTTCACCAGTTCCGATTCGTCCAGCGTCACATAGGTGAACTGGATCTCGCCCTTTTGCAAGGCGATCAGTGCACTGCCCGACTCCTTGAAGTAGCGGTTAATCAGTTTGTCGAGTTTCGGCCTGCCGCGCCAGTAGGCGTCGTTCGCGATCAGTTCGACGTACTGATCGGGGACGTACTTGCTCCATTTATATGGGCCGGTGCCGACTGGGTTGGTATACCACCAGTCGCTTTTCGGCAGGTCCTTAACCGCGATGGAAGCGAGCGCATGCTTCGGGAACATGAAGACGAAGACCATCGCGTCCATCAGCGCGACGTTCGGTTTGTTCGTCGTAATGACCGCCGTCAGCGGATCGGGCGTTGCGATGTCGGCGATGTCCGCGTATTTGGGTTGGTAAACATTCTGGCTGTCCGGGTTCTTCGCCAGTTCGACCGAGAACTTGACGTCGTCCGACGTGAATGCCATGCCATCGGTCCACTTCACATTGGGACGCAGTTTGAAGGTGAAGGTCTTGGCATCCGCCGAGACCGTCCATGACTGGGCCAGTTCGCCTTGCATCTTCGTGAAGCCGACATCGTAGACGACCAGTTTGGAGAAGTACTTCTCCAGCCAGACATAGCCCGCGCCCATGGATGGGGGATAGAATTGCGCGGGGCTACCGCCGGGACCGACATCGAAGCCACCGGTCAGTGTGCCGCCTGTCGTCCCAGCGACGGCCTGCGTCGTCGCCGCGACCTGCGATCCGGCCGGAGCAGTCGTTGGGATGGCTGCCGCCGCCGAACCGGACGGACTGGTCGCTGCCGAGGCTGCTGTGGTTGGCGCGCTCGTCGTGGCCGCTCCGGTCGTGGGGGCAGCCGCGGTTGTCGGCGACCCGGCGGCCTTCGTCGCGGCGGTCGTCGCGGTCGGGCTGGTGGAACCGCCGCATGCCGCAAGCATGCCGACGAGTGTCAAGGAAACAATCAGGAGACCTGTGATCCTCTGGAACCGATGCATCAGTCCTCTCCTCTCCGCTTCACCAATGAATCGCGCTCCGCGTTACAACCCGGAAAGTGGGGCGACGTGCGCGGGCTGCCCGGTCGCCAGTGAACGGTAGGCGGCCTCGATTGCCGCGACAGTCGCCCAGGCATCATGCACGCCGTAGAGCGGAGCGCGATCCTCCTGGATGTCCCGGATGAACGCGCCAATCTCCGTCGCGATCGTACTCCGCACGGATTCTCCTCCGACTGTCTGCCCTCTCCTTTCCGTGACCGTACTCCAGATATCCAGTTGCGGCCGGTTCTCGTCCACCGTCAGATGCCCATGCGAGCCGATCAGTCGGAGGGTCGAGGCGCCGGTGGCGGGTGTCGGTGCGAAAGGGACTCTGCCTACGGTGAGTGAGCCGATTATATCGTGTTCCAGCCGCAAAGAAAGGATACCGACATCCTCGACGCCAAATTGCTTGTGCGCGTCGAAGAAGAAGGTCCCGGCTTCCGCGAAAACCTCCATCACCCGCGCGCCGGTGAGGTAATGGAGGTAATCTATCGGATAGACCATGAAGTTCATCAGTTCGCCGCCACCGGAAAGCGCCGGATCGGCGACAAACTCCGGGCGTTCGACAGACGTGCCGAAAAAGACGCCGCTGGAGAGGAATTCACCATCGCCGGAGCGGATCAGCCCGAGATGGCCAGCGTCAATTGCCCGTCGCGCTCGCTGGATCGGCGCGTCGAAAAGCCGGTGAACGACAGTGAATTTGCTGCCCGGCGAATGCATTGCCGCGTCCGCAACGATCGCGCACTCATCGAGCGTCACCGCCATCGGCTTATCCACGAGCACATGCTTCCCGGCCCGGAGCGCCTGCGCCGCCAATCGCGCGTGGCGCGTCGGCTCCGAGCAGACGAGGACGAGATCAATATCGTCCCGCGCCAATGCGGACGCGGGGTCAGGCAGCACCGGGACGTTGTATTTCGCGGCGAGGATGCGGGCGTCGTTGTGCGCCCAATCGGGGGCGTCTGGCTCCTCGACAATCGCGCGGATAACCGTATCCGGGTGCGCGTCGAAGACCGGCAGATAACTCGCCGCGTGCCGTACTGCGCTGAGAACGAGCAGGCCGAGGGGGGCGGCATTACCCATTGCGCGCCTCCCCGACCGTGACCGCCCTCCCGGTTTCCAACGATTCCTGCGCGGCGAGCGCGGCGGCAAGCGCGTGTCGCACCTGCGCGTTCTTCACGATAGATGATTCCTCGCCGCGTAGGGTGGCGATCCAATGGCGGAGTTGGTGATACATCGCGTCCTCGACGGTCGGTGAAGGGAGATGCACGCCGTCGCTGTACAGGTGCGGATCATCTTCGGTGCTATGGCTCAGGCTCCCCGCCTCACCGATGGCGAGAATACGGCGCAATGCATCACCCCGCTGACGCAACGCATAGGCGATCTCCAGGAGCGCGAAACTGCCGTCATCGAAGCGGACGGTCATGTGAAAACTGTCCGGAATGCCCATTGTCGGCGCGAAGGTGCGGAAGCCGCGTGTGAAGACGCACATCGGGGTGCGGCCAAAGAGCCAGATGGCGAGATCGAGCGCGTGAATGCCATTGTGCAGCGGGTGACCACCGGAGCGCGCCGGGTCGAGTTGCCACGCCCGCCAGCCATCCGCCCAGACATGGCCCGCGTACCACGTCAGATGCAGCACGCGCAGCCGCCCGATCGTGCCCGCCGCGATCTCCGAGGCAATTTCCGTATTGACGGGTTGGAAACGTGCCGTCTGCCCGACCATCAGCGAGACGCCGTGGCGCTCGGTCGCGGCGACCATCGCGTCGAAATCCGCGAGGGAAAGGGCGGCGGGCTTCTCGACGTGGATCGCCTTGCCATGCTTCGCCGCCGCAATGACGAGCGGCGCGTGCGTCTCGGAGGGGGTGCAGATGTCCACTGCGTCTACATCCGGCGCGGCGAAGACCGCTTGCATATCGGTTGACCACGCGGCATTAGCCGCGTGGTCCGCGAGCGAGCGGGCGCGGGCGGCATCGGTATCCCCGATATGTGACACGCGCACGCCGGGGATGCGGGCATACGCCGCGACGTGATCCTGCGCGATGCCGCCCGCACCGATCAGCGCGACCGAGAGGCAGGCGGTCATGGGTTGTCGCCCGCCGCGACGACGGGCGTGACGAGCGTGCCAAGCCCCTCGATCCACGCCTCCATCCGGTCGCCCGGTTGCAGGTAGGTCTGCGTCGTCGCGCCGAC
>JBPCPB010000249.1:0-3723 GCA_050999735.1 Thermomicrobiales bacterium
GGAGGGAAAGGAATGGAGGATGGGGGATGGTATTGGGTTCTTCATCCTGGGACCCCAAAAACGCAGGCTGAACCCGACGCTACCAGAGTGAAAGATTGATGCGATGGCAGTGCAAGCGAAGCGGGGAAATATCTTCACACGGGCGTGGCGAGCATTCGATGATCGTACGGGAACCTCGAAACTGATCGGGCCGCTCGCACGACATACGGTACCGGAGACGGGAAAGATTGGCTGGGCCTATGTGTTCGGCAGCGCGACGCTCGTCTCGTTCATCACGCTGGTTGCCACCGGGACGATTCTCGCCACATCGTATGTCCCCGCGACGGCGGACGCCTATAACAGCCTCCAATTCATCTCGCACGACACCTTCGGTCGGGTCGTGCGCGGTATCCACTACTTTGCCGCTTCCGCGATGGTCATTATGATGGGCCTGCATATGATCCGCGTCTTCCTGATGGGATCGTATAAGTTCCCGCGCGAAGTCAATTGGCTGACTGGGGTGGTACTCTTCGCGCTGACGCTGGGGATGGCCTTCACGGGGCAACTCTTGCGCTGGGATCAGGACGGGTTCTGGTCGCTCGTCGTCGCCGCTGAGCAAGCAGGTCGCCTGCCATTTATCGGCAGGGGTCTCGCGCACTTCATCTTCGCGGGGGATACGGTCAGTGGCGCGACACTCAGCCGGTTCTTTGCCGTGCATGTCTTCTTCATCCCGGCGGTGATCTTCGCGACGGTCGGGCTGCATCTCTACCTCGTCATCCACGACGGTATCTCCGAGCCACCAAAGGCGGGCGATCCGGTGGATCCGAAGACATACCGCGCCAGGTACGAGGCGCTCCTGAAGCGGCGCGGCGTGCCGTTCTGGCCGGATGCGGCATGGCGGGATGTCGTTTTCGGCGTCGCGGTCATCGCGGTGATTGTCCTGCTCGCCATTACCTTCGGCCCAAAGGAGTTGGGAAAACCGCCGGACCCCTCGATCATCCAAGCCTACCCGCGGCCGGACTGGTACTTCCTCTGGTACTTCGGCGTGCTCGCGCTCCTCCCGCATGGGACGGAGAGTTACGTCATCATCCTCGCACCGGTACTGCTCTTTGTCGTCCTCTTCGCATTACCATTCGCCTCCAATCACGGCGAGCGCAGCCCGAAGCGGCGTCCGTGGGCGGTCGGGTTCGTGATTCTGACGCTCATCATGATCGGGACGCTCTGGCAGGTCGCGGTGCGCGCGCCCTGGTCGCCGCACTTCGAGGTGCAGCCACTCTCCGCGCAGGCGATCGGTGCGTCGAGCGGGCAGGTCTACGATGGGGCGCAACTCTTCAACGCGAAGGGATGCCAATACTGTCACGCGGTGGATGGACAAGGCGGTAACCGCGGCCCTAATCTGACGAATGTGACGAACCGTTTGACGCAGGATCAGATCACCGTCCAGATTCTCGGCGGTGGCGCGAACATGCCCGCGTATGGAGGCAATCTGAAACCGGATGAGTTGAACGCGATCCTCGCCTTCCTGAAAAGCAGGCAACCAGCGGGAACGAGCGGGCAATGAGCAAGATGTTGGTGGACCAGGCTTCAGACTTCCGTCCGGGTATTGCATTCTGAAGCCTGCTCCACCAAATCCAGCAAATCATCTGTGACAGTCACCGGAATCTCTATCGCGCGAAGATCGGATGCTCCTGCGGGACGATGTGTTGCTGTTCCTCGGTCGCATGATCGAGGGGGACGGTGATGCACACGCTTGTTCCCTCGTCGCGATGAGTGGTGACTGCATAGTCGCCACCGAGTTCCTTCGCGCGCGCGGCCATCGTCTCCAGCCCCATATGCCCCGGATGCGCGATCGTAGGATCGAACCCCGTACCGTCATCGCGGACTTCCACAGTGAGTTTCGCGCCGCCCTCCACCACGTCCATGCGCACGACGGCCCGCCGCGCGTCCGCGTGCTTGACGACGTTGTTCAGCGCCTCCTGCACGAGGCGATAGAGGTGTTCCTCCGCGTTCGTGCCCAGAGGGAGGCGATCCGGGGGGGCATCCACGTCTATGGCGATCTCCTCCCGCGCGCTGACGGAAGCCGCCAATTTCCGTACGGCGCTCACGAGTCCTTCTTCGGCCAGCGCGCCGGGCCGCAGTTCGAAAATGAGCATCCGCATTTCCGCAAGCGCGGCCTGCGCGAGATCGCTGAGGATTTTCACCTGCTGGCGCACCGGATCGTCAGGGAGCGTACCAGCGCGGTCGAGGTTCTTCAGGGTTGTGCGTGCGTGGAGGGTCATCGAGAACAACTCCTGCGTCACCGAATCGTGCAGTTCCCGTGCGAAGCGCAGCCGCTCCTTGCCCACCGCCTCGGCCACCGCCAGGCGGGCATTTTCTTCCCGCGCCGCGCGCAATGTCCGGTTGACGCGCACCATCTGGAAGACGCCCAACATGCCAACGCCGATCAGACCGATCTGGAAGGCCTGCAATGCGGCATCGGCCAGACTGGCGCCCAACACCACCGCGACGATACCCGCCATGATGCCATTCGCGGCAATTAGCCAGATTGCTATTCGCGGTATGGCCCGGCCCGCACCGACACTAAGGAAGTAGAAGAGGCCAACCCAGTACATACCAAAGACGAGATTGAGCGCCACCGCTTCAATCGCGAGGATGCCGAAACCGATCCACCAGACGGAGAAGCGGGCAATGAGCCGCTCGTGATCGCCGATCAACGACCAGAGGTACAGCACGATGAAGCTGGCAGCGCCAACGATGCCAATGCCGATGCGGAGCGGCGATTGGTGCGTGTGCAAGAGTTCGTTGGCGGGGCCAATCAGGACGAAGAGCCACGCCAGCCCGACGAAGCGCCATGCACGGCCCCGGCGGCCATCCATGGATAATGCCTCATAGACGGTCATATTTCCGGTCTCAGCGCACTCCGCCGACCCGTTCTTGGGCTGCTGTTGCGTCGGTATCGCGAATCTCTTCCACATCCCACACCTCGGTTGTGCTGTCCCGCTTCGATGATACCGCGTGACCGCCGCCTCTTTGGTACTATACGGCGCGGCTTCCGGTGTTGCCAGTGGGCGATGGTTGGAAGAATATACGACCATAGGATGTTTGCGGTCATCGGTGATACGATGATCTGGTACCAGCGCCATCGCATGGCGCTGGTCGGAGTCCATTGAGAATGTGAGCGGTTGTTGAGGCATGCAATGGCGACGGTAGGGGAAACCGGAATGTTGGAGCAGCGCAACATCGGCGCCGTTGATAGCGCCGAAGCGTTAGCGCTGGTAGCCGAGGACATTCAGCAATTGCAGGAATTTGCGCGTCTTGAAGCCGATTGGAATTCCTATGGTGCAAAGCCTACCGCGCAAACCGCCATCACGGTGGCGACGGATTTGCTGAAACAAGTCGCCCGGATTGCGCGCGTCCGGCCCGATTTCGTTGCCCCGCTGGCGAATGGTGGCGTCCAACTCGAATGGGCCGATGGGGCAGCGGAAATCGCAATCCGCGTCTATCCGAATCAGACCCTTGCGTATCTCCGCACCGAGGGAAACAGACACACCGAGAAAGACGACGTGCCACTCAGTGAAGTCGTCAATCTCGTCGCTCAGACGCTGTCACGATAAGGGCGTTCCGGGATGGAAGCGGTAGTGATAGATGACGATGACGTACTCTATCGTTGCCTCTTCTTTGCGAACGTCTACCCCAATCATCACAAGAAAAACCCCGGGAAAGTCAACTCAACCGCCTTTACCG
>JBPCPB010000250.1:0-3893 GCA_050999735.1 Thermomicrobiales bacterium
TCGCGCCGGTCGAACTCGAAGTGGACGTGTTCGCGGCGATGCTGCGCGAGCATGTCGAACGCCTCGGTATCCGGCGGCTCGTCATTGATTCGATTGCCTCCGTCGAAGCGGCGATCCTCGAACCGCATCGCGCACCCGGATTCTTCGCCTCGCTCATCAACTACTTGCGCGAGCGCGACGTCACCAGTGTGATAACGCAGGAGAGCAACGCGTTTGACGGTAGCCCTAGCGAGTCGTTGGGTGCGATCCTCGCGGACAATCTGATCAGAACACGTTCCATCGAGTACCAGAACCGCCTGTACCGCATCATCTCCCTTCTGAAGATGCGGCAGAGCGGCTTCGATCCGAGCCTGCGCGAATTCCGCGTCGAGGACGGGACAATCCGGGTCGTGCCCGTGGAAGAGAGTGGTATCGCGATGATGGACGGCATTACCGCGCGGGAGCAACGGACAATGCGTAGGACGCAGCCCGATGGGAACATGTGATGCGTAGGACGCAGCCCGATGGGAACATGTAAGGTGGCAACGATCCTCGTCGTGGACGACGAAGAACCCGTCGTTGACCTGCTCACCGATATGCTGGAGGACGAGGGCCACAGCGTCATTCACGCGTTTAATGGGCGCGCTGCATTGGAGATGGTTGAGCGCCAGGCGCCCGACCTCATCATCAGCGATGTGATGATGCCCTTTGTGGACGGCATCCAGATGTGCAGGCGGCTCCGCGAGGAACACGACGCGCGTAGTTTGCCCATCATCCTGATGAGCGCCGCCCTGCCGCCCGATCTCTCGACGTGCGGCGCGAATGCCTTTCTTGGCAAGCCGTTCGATATTGGCCGCTTCGATGATTTGATCGCGTCGTACGTGCCGAGTCATGGGCCAGTTCACAATGGTGCGCACTGAGATGATGAAACGATGAAGATACGTCTCTACAATACTGCCACGCGGGAGATCGAACCGTTCACGCCACGGGGCGAGACGGTCAGTCTCTATGTCTGCGGCGTCACGCCCTACGACACGACACATATGGGGCATGCGTTTACGTACGTCGTTTTCGACACGCTCGTGCGGATGCTGCGGCGGGCAGGGTGGGCCGTCACGTATGTCCAGAATGTCACCGATATTGACGATGACATCCTCAAGCGCGCCCGTGAGACAGGCAAACAGTGGGACGAACTGGGGCGGGAGCAGACGGCGCAGTACGAAAAGGACTCCCGCGCCCTGAACATCGAGCCGCCGACGCATTTCCTCCGCGCCACGGACGAAATCGGCGAGATGATCCCGCTAATCGCCACGCTGATCGCGAAGGGGCACGCCTATGTGGCGGGCGGCAATGTCTACTTCTCCATCGCCAGTGACCCGGACTACGGCAGCCTGAGCCGGTACAGGCGGGCGGAGATGCGGACGATCGCGGCGGAACGCGGCGGCAACCCGGATGACCCGCGCAAGCGCGACCCGCTCGACTTCCTGCTCTGGCAGGCCGCGCAACCGGACGAACCGGCGTGGGATTCCCCATGGGGGAAAGGGCGGCCTGGCTGGCACATCGAATGCTCCGCGATGGCGATGCACTTTCTCGGCCCGACGGTGGATATCCACGGCGGCGGTGCGGACCTCATTTTTCCGCATCACGAGAGCGAAATCGCCCAATCCGAAGGCGCGACGGACATCCATCCGTTCGCGCGCGTCTGGATGCACACCGCGATGGTGCGCTATCAGGGCGAGAAGATGTCCAAGTCGCTTGGCAACATGGTCTTCGTCCGCGACGCGCTCCGGCAGTATGACCCGGACGCCATCCGCCTTTACCTGCTCAATCATCATTACCGCACGCCGTGGGAGTACGAGGACGATGGCCCGGCTACCTTCCTGCCGCTCGTTCAGTGGGCGACGGACGCACTCGCCGTGCCTGCCGGTGACGGCGCAGTGCCCGATGCCACAGACTTCCTCGCCGATTTCGACCGCGCGCTGGAGAATGACCTCGATACCCCCGCCGCGATTGCCGTCTTCCAGTCGCTCGTCGAGGCGCTTCGGGCAGCGGAACACGTCCCCGATGACTCTTCCGCAGCGCTCCGCGCAATGGCGGAGACGCTGGGGCTGCGGCTGGGGAGGGAGGATTGACATATCGTCATTTCTTTGCCATCCTTACCATAAGAGAAGATGATGCGGCAATGACAGAGGCATGTAGGTACGGGACGGGTTTCAGCGAGCGGTCACCTCGGTGCGAGGCCGTACCCCGAACGAACTGAGAGACACCTCCCGAGCCGCCCGGCGAGCAATGAGTAACGAGCAATGAGCAATGAGGGCATACGCGGTCTCCCATTTCTCAGTACTCAGCGCTCAGTACTCAGCGCTTCGGTTCGCCCCCGTTACCGGGCCGGAATGCGTCCACGCGCACTCCACAAGGCGGTCGCCGTAAGGTGACGGCAAATTTCGGTGGCACCACGAGAACGCGCCTCGTCCGATTCGGACGGGGCGCGATGCTTTTTGGCGCGCGGAGGTGCGTGTGATGCAAGAGGAACGGGTACTGGTGGCGGAAGTCGCGATACGGGTCGGGCAACGGATACGGGTTGCGGGGTGGTTCCACCAGGTGCGGGCGCTCGGTGGCGTGACGTTCGTGCTTGTGCGCGACCGGAGCGGCATCGTCCAGGCGGTCTTTGACCGGCAACCGGCGGAATTGGCGGGATTGCAGGCGGAGAGCGTGATCGCGGTCATTGGCACGGTTGTCGCGGAGCCGCGCGCCGCGCTCGGCGTCGAACTGCACGACGCGACGATGACGGTCATTTCGCCCGTTATGGCGCCGCTCCCATTCGGACTGAATAAGAAGGCGCTCAATCCCACGCTGGAAACCCTGCTCGATCATGCCCCGGTCGGGCTGCGTCACCCGACGAAGCAGGCAACGTTCCGGCTCGTCGCGGCGATGGGGCAGGCACTGCGGGCGGCATTCATCGCGCGCGGCTGCACGGAGATCCACACGCCGAAACTCGTCGCGGGCGCGACGGAAGGAGGCGCGAACCTTTTTCCCGTCCACTACTTCGACCGGCAGGCGTACCTCGCACAAAGTCCGCAACTCTACAAGCAGATCATGGTCGGGGTCTTCGAGCGCGTCTTCGAGATCGCACCCGTCTTCCGCGCCGAGCCGCACGCGACGACGCGCCATCTGAACGAGTACGTCAGTGTGGATGTGGAAATCGGCTTTATCGAGGATCACCGCACGGTGATGGCCTTTCTTCAGACATCATTGATGGATACCTTCGCGTCGTTCGCGGAGACGCACGCGGCGGACCTCGCACTGCTCGACGTGACAGTGCCGCAGGTCGGAGAAATCCCCTCCGTCCATTTCCGCGACGCACTGCAACTGATCTACGAGCGGCATGGCGAGGACGCGCGCGACGAACCGGACCTCGCGCCGCAACACGAGCGATGGCTGTGTGAGTGGGCGATGGAGAAGCACGGCAGCTCATTGCTCTTCGTCACGCACTACCCGATGGTCAAGCGCCCATTCTACACAATGCCGGACCCGGCAGAACCGGCATACACATACAGCTTCGACCTCCTCTTTCGCGGTCTGGAGGTGACGACGGGCGGGCAGCGCATCCACCGGCCGGAACAATTACTCGCGAGTATGGCGCGGTTCGGCGTATCACCGGAGCCATTCGGAGGCTATTTGGAGGCGTTTCGCTCCGGGATGCCGCCCCATGGTGGCTTCGCGATCGGCCTCGAACGGCTCGTCATGCAATTAATCGGCGCGCGCAACGTCCGCGAAACGACACTCTTCCCGCGTGACATTCACCGGTTGACGCCCTAACCCCCGGCCCCTTCCCGCGAGGAAGGGGTGACTCTTGGCAATACCGAGGTGTTTCGCGAATGGCCCGGTTCTCCAGGAGGTCTGCTCCCCTTCCT
>JBPCPB010000315.1:0-8409 GCA_050999735.1 Thermomicrobiales bacterium
AGTTGATCGGGCTGTCGAGCAGCGCGCGTACCGTCTCCAGCGCGCGTTCTTCGGGCACGGCATACGCGAACGTCTCCGGCATGTCACCGAGCGGCGCGCCGCCGAGGCAGAGATTCGTCACCCGCAGCCCGGTTTTTCCGAGCATTGTCGTCGGTAGTGTGGGCATTGGGAAACCTCACCCCCCAGCCCCCTCTCCTTTGCCTTGAGGCAAAGGAGAGGGGGAGCGAACCTTCGTAGGGGCGGTTGTCCCTCGGCGTGACCGCCCTCTCCCGCTCATTCCTCAGTCCTCGGCCCTCTGTTAGAGCGATGGGCCGATGCGGTTGATGCCGAACTCGTTGCAGCCCCATTCTTCGGAGCGGGTCTGCTCACCGTTCGCGACCGAGATGATCTTCTCGAAAATCCGGTGACCGACATCCTGCAACGTCTCGGCGCCGTCCACGATCGTGCCGGCGTTGATGTCCATATTGTCGGACATCTTCTCGTACATCGGTGTGTTCGTCGCGACCTTGATGACGGGCGCGATTGCCGCGCCGGTGACACTGCCGCGCCCGGTGGTGAAGACGACCATCTGCGCCATCCCGGCGAGGTTGCCCGTCACGCTCTCAATGTCATTGCCGGGCGTGTCCATGATAACGAGGCCCTTGTGCGTCGGTGGTTGGGCATAGGCGAGCACTTCATTGAGCGGTGTGCTGCCGCCCTTCTTCATCGCGCCGATGGACTTTTCCTCAATGGTCGTCAGGCCGCCCTTGATGTTGCCCGGCGCCGGGTTGCCCTTGTTGAGGTCCACGCCCATCCGCAGCGCGTCCTCCTCGTAGCGGCGCACGGCGGCGACCAACTGCTCGCCGACTTCCGGTGTTCGGGCGCGTGCGGCGAGTAAATGCTCCGCGCCGAGGCATTCCGGCACTTCCGCGAGCATCACGGTGCCACCCGCCGCGACGAGCATATCCGACGTGATACCGAGCGCGGGGTTCGCGGTGATACCGCTAAAGGCGTCCGAGCCGCCGCATTGCACGGCGAGGATCAGGTCGGAAAGCGGCACGGGTTCGCGCTTGATCCGGCTTGCTCGTTCGAGCAGGCCATGACACTTCTCGATCCCCAATTCGACGGTTGCCTTGATGCCGCCGCTTTCCTGAATGCCGAGGAACTCCACGTCCTGGCCGGTGTCCGCGATCATCTGCGCGACGCGGTCACCCTCGATCGTCTCGCAGCCGAGCGAGACGACAAGCACCCCCGCGACATTTGGGTTCGTCGCGTAGCCGATCAGCGTCGCCCGCGTCTGCTCGACATCGTCGCCGACCTGCGAGCAGCCGTGCTGATGCGTGACAAAGACGCACTCCGGTACGTGCTGCGCGATCCGCTGCACGACCGTATTCGAGCACACGACCGAGGGAATAATGAGCACAAGGTTCCGCACCCCGGCGCGACCGCTATACGCGCGCCGGTAGCCCAAGAAGGACTGAGGGCTCCGGATGCCCTCTAGGCGGGATGAGGGCTGAGTATGAGCGCGTGTCGTTGTCGTCATTGATCGTACTCCTTTGATGCGTCGAGAGAACAGTTGCGGCTCAGTCCTTATACCCTTTCACGGTAGACATGCCATGGTGACTCGGCTTTGCCATTCGTCCGTAGGGGCGATTCGTGAATCGCCCTCTTGCAGCGGCAGGCCACTTCGGAAGAGGTTCGGATGCATCGGGGCGGGCGATTCACGAATCGCCCCCACACCGACACCACACTATGTCTATCAGGAAAGAGTATCAGTCCTCAGTCCTACCCTTGAGATCGCCGCGGCCGCGCTGGCTCGTGATGTTGTGAATATGCGTGTGCGATCCGGCGGGGATGCCCTGCGTCGCGCGCCCGATCCGCTCGCCATACTTGATTATCTGATCGCCCGCATCGAGGTCGGCGGTGGAAAGCTTATGGCCGAATGGGATCGGTTCAACGGTCGTGACGACGCGCTCCGAGCCGTCGGGGACGGCAATGACGAGAGTTTCGCCCGCCGTCAGTTCGCGGATCGCGACCGCAACATTATCTTTGGGGTCCATGATGAGGGCGCGCGTTTCTCCGGCGATCCGGCCTTTCGTATCGGGCATCGGCATTCCTCTCTCCCCCGTTCATGCATTGGCGATGGTCGGCGCACCGCAGCGTGCATCCGGCACGGTACGGCGACGCGCCAGATATGTCAAGCAGCACAAGCAAAATCAACCTCACCCCCCGGCCCCCTCCCCTTTGCTTGTCAGCAAAGGAGAGAGGGAGCGACCTTTAGAAGGTTACGATGTTTGGCGGAACGTCACGGCACTATGAACGAGTCACCCCTCTCCTTTGCCTGACAGCAAAGGAGAGGGGCCGGGGGTGAGGTTCCTCCGCGAGCGGTGACGCGATTGTCCCGAACTGAATCCGTGAACCGCCTTGAGTGCGAACGACTGCGACGCGATCGTTTTCAATCGCGGTGGTATCGGCCAGCGGTGTGTTCCCGATTGCACGTAGAAGCGTCGCGTCCATGAGAATTATGTCTGTCACGCCCGGCGGAATATCCACGGTACGATTAGCCGCCGTGCCGTAGGTCAGATCAACGAACCGCACGTGGTACTCAGGCAGGTAGAGGAGCCAGTGTCGGTAACTCTCGTAGGCAATGAGCAGCGTCGTTGCGGGGGCGCCGTGGGCGCGAACATAGGCGATCTTGCCATCAATCGTCCGGTCCTGCTGCCGGATGCCGTGCGCCGTCAGCGTCAGCGGGCGGAAGAGAAAGATGCCCGCATTGGCCGCGATGACGACAATTGTCAGAGCAGGCACGATGAACCGCCGGAGCCAATCAAGGTGCAGCCGCTTCACGATGCGCGGTAGTTCCACCGTGAACCGCGCCGCGATCAGCAGCAGCGCGGGCACGAAGGTGAAGACGTAGCCCGGGTCGCCGATATGTACCCACGTATAAAAAAGCAGTACCGGCATCATCCAGAGGAGGAACAGCGAAATGTAGGGGTGCACAGCCGTGGGCCCACCCTTCTTCAATCGCTGCCACTGCGTGAGAAGCCAGACCGCCGCACCCGCGACAGGCACGGCGAGCGCATAGAGGGCATAGCCCGTATACTTCACGGTATCACGCAGATTGACAAGCAGCGCGCGCGGACCGTTCTCGGCAACGGAGTACCGTTTCAGCACATCGTCGCTCGTATAAGCCCGAAAAACTGCCCAGTAGCCCGACCAGCCACCGGAGAGCGCAATCGTTGGGACGAACCACGCCAGCACAATCGCGATCACGCATATCCCGCTGAGAAGCATCGTGCGAAACGGCAGTTGCCAGTGGCCGAAAATCCACAATGGAAGCAAGAACAGGAGGAGATCAGGGCGGAAGCCGCCACCAACCGCGTACGCGACCGAGAGCGCAAGCGGTAGCCAGACTGAAACGTTGCGGCCTCGTTGATGGCATCGCCATGCGAGCAGCGCCATCAGCGTGGTAAACAACGCGAGCGAAGGATAGGCGAGAGCGACCGCGCCGTTCGTCCAGAAGGTAACGCTGCACAGGAGATAGAGCGCCGCGATGATGCCCGCCATCTGCCCGAATACCGTGCGCCCAAGCAGATAGAGCGCCGCGACCGCTCCCGCACTCAGGAGCATCGCCACAATAACGAGCGCGGTGTTCGGGTTTGGTATCACCAATTGCACGACGCGCCCCATCGCGGCAAAGACGGGATAGCCGGGCGGCTGCGGATGATGGAGACGGACATCATAGTCGTGCAACGCGAGGACGAAGTTCACCGCGTCCCAGTTGAAGGCGCGATGCGAGCGAAAGGGGAAGCGTGTGATGACGGTCAGTGCCGCGAGCGCACCCGCGATGATCGCATCCCTTTGGACGCCGACGTTGCCAGCCGCGACGGTTGCCGGACGTTCGGCGATGAGCCGCACCGTTAGCCTTCCCCAGCCGCTTTCAGGGCATCAATCGCGGCGCGAATCCGCTGGTCCACCCGCCCCGGTCCGAGGACGAGCATCAAATCCGCTTGATCGGGCGCGGCAGTGCGGCCAGTCGTTGCGATGCGCAGCAGCCCGAAGGGCACACCGCGTTTGACGCCGAATTGCGCCACGACCGCATCTATCGCCGCCACGATCCCCTCGCGGGTGTGCCAATCCGCGTCGGCCAGCATGTTCAGCGCGGCATCCAATATCGCTCCCGCCTGCTCGCCGCCCTGCTTCTTAAGCAGCGTGACCATGCTCGTGTCCGCACTCGGCTCCGCGAAGAAAAAGCGCGTTGCCTCCGGGACATCCGCGAGCGTCCTCACGCGCTCCTTTTCCAGCGACAGCGCCCGGCCGATGTAATCGCGCGGCGCATCCTCGGCTAATCCCGCGTCGTGCAGGAAGGGGAGCGACCGCTCGACAAACTCATCCAGCGTCAGGCGGTGGTTAATCCACTGGCCATTCATCCAGAGCAATTTGTCTTTGTCCCACGCGGAGGGTGCGGGGCGGATGTCTTCGATGCGAAACCGCTCGGCTGCTTCTTCCTTCGTAAACAACTCGATGTCATCGCCAAACGACCAGCCGAGGAGCGCGCAGAAGTTGACAATCGCTTCCGGCAAAAAGCCTTGCTCGCGATACTCGTGCAGGGCGGAGTCGCCATGCCGCTTCGAGAACTTCTTGCCGTCTGGCCGTGTCACGAGGGGTAAATGGCACCACACAGGCCGTTCCCAGCCAAACGCATCATAGAGCAGGGCGTGGATGGGCAGCGTCGGGATCCACTCGACGGCACGCATGATGTGGGTGATTTGCATGGCATGATCGTCCACGACGACCGCCAGCGAGTACAGCGGGAAGCCGTCGCGCTTCAACAGCACGGGGTCGGCAGGAATGTCGCTATTCTGCCAGCGAATTTCGCCACGGACAACGTCGTATGCGACGGTCTCACCATCGAGCGGCGTCTTGAACCGGATGGCGGGCGGTAGGTCGCTTTGGGCGCGCGCCTCATCGCGCTGCGCCTGCGTCCAGTCGCGGTATTTGCGGTATGCATGCGTGGTGTCCGGCGCGGCATTCTTGCCGGGTGGTGGTGGCGGATCGAAATCCTCATAGGCGAGGCCGTTGTCGAGGAGCCAGCGTGCCCATTGCTGATAGAGAGGCAGGCGCTCGCTTTGAATGTATGGCCCGTATGGCCCGCCGACCGCCGGGCCCTCGCCCCAGAGGAGGCCGAGCCAGCGCAGCCCATCGGTAATGGCGTCCAGCGAGTCCTCATTCAGTCGCCGCTGGTCGGTGTCCTCGATCCGTAGAACGAACGTGCCGCCCGATTGTCGCGCCGCCAGCCAGTTGAAAAGCGCGGAGCGTGCGCCACCCACATGCAGATAGCCTGTCGGGCTTGGCGCGAAGCGGACGCGCATCGGTGTTCGTGATTCGATGTCAGCCATTGTACAGTATCTCCTTCGCCATCATATCGGACATAGCATAGCAGAGGCGAAATCAGTGTGGTATCTGTTTTGACACCCGTACGGTCGGGTGATACGCTTCCGGTTGGCGTGGGCGGCGGTTCTGTCGGCGTCTTTTTCTTTCGCTCCGGGAGGATCCGTCCGTGCGCATTCGTCCGTGGTACGTTTTTTCCATCATCGTCGTTCTGACGATCCTCGCGACCTGGATTGTGCTGCCGGGCCAGCGCCTCAATCTCTTCAACGTCAAGACCCGCACCGAAACCCGATTAGGGCTTGACCTCAAGGGCGGTGTGCATGCCGTGTTGCAGGCTCGGCCCGCACCGGGCCAGACGGTTGATGCTGACGTGCTCTCCGGTCTGCGCGACACGATCGAGCGCCGCGTCAATGGCCTCGGCGTAAGCGAGCCGATTATTCAGACGCAGGGGAGCGACAAGATCGTCGTCGAACTGCCCGGCGTCCAGGACCCGGCTGCTGCCGTTCAGGTTTTGAAGCAGACGGCGCTCCTTGAATTGGTCGGTAGCCAGACGGCCCTCCCGGTCGGCTCGATTGTGACAACCTCGCTCGGTGGGCCGGAAACAGTCGGCCTCAATCCCGACGGGTCGCCAATTAGCAGCGCGACACCCGGACCGGGAACAACGGTTCCATCGGTTGGCACCGTCGTCCCCGGTGGCACCCCTGCGGCATCAGTCACGGCATCCGGGACCGTAGCGAGCGCGTCAGACGTCACCGGCACAACGACAACGACGGCGGGTACAGCCACGCCGGTCGGCACGGCGAGTGCGTCTGGATCAGCGGTCTCCGGCACTCCAGCGGCGGCTGCTGCTGCGGGGACGAGTGGGACCCCCGAAGCGAGCGGAACGCCGGGCGCGTCCGCGACAGCGGCGCCCTCCGCGACGGCTCCGGCCGGGCCGGTCTACGAGACGATTGTCACTGGGAAAGATTTGGCCGATGCCTTCCCGCAGACCGACCAGAGTGGCAACCTCGTCGTCGGCTTTAAGTTGAACTCCGATGCCGCCACAAAGTTCGGCGATTATACGGGTTCGCACGTCAACCAGTTTCTCAATGTGATCGTGGATAAGCGTGTCGTCAATAGTGCGACGATCCAGAGCCGGATTGATCAGAGCGGCGAAATCAACGGCTTGGATCGCACCCAGGTACAGGACCTCGTCGTCGTCCTGAAGTCCGGTCGCCTCGCGGTGCCACTCGATGTGATCGAAACGCGCACGGTCGGCCCGACACTCGGCCAGGATTCGATCAATAAGAGCTTGCTCGCTGGCGCAATTGGCCTCGCGGCAGTCGCCTTCTTCATGATCTTCTTCTACCGCCTGCCGGGTGTGCTCGCGGTACTGGCGCTCGGCGTCTACACGGTGCTCACCTTCGCGCTCTTCAAACTGTTCGGCATTGTGCTGACGCTCGCGGGCATCGCCGGTTTTATTCTCTCCATCGGCATGGCCGTGGATGCCAATGTGTTGATCTTCGCCCGGATGAAGGAGGAACTCCGCTCCGGTCGCACACTGCGCAATGCGATTGACGCAGGCTTCGATCATGCCTGGCCGTCCATCCGCGACTCGAATGCATCGACGATGATTACCTGCCTGATTCTGTATGTCTTTGGCGGCATTACCGGCACATCGGTCGTGCGCGGGTTCGCGCTCACGCTCTTGATTGGCGTGCTCGTCAGCCTGTTCAGCGCGATCACCGTCACGCGGACGTTTCTGCGCTGCTTGCTCAGTTCACGGGGGATCTCGACGAACCGCTGGCTCTTCAATACTGAATCGTTCGCGCCCGCGCCAACGCGCGACACCGCGACGACCACCGCCGGGGATTAGGGGGAATACCGCCGATGCTCGATCTCGTTCACCGCCGCAGGCTCTGGTATACGCTCTCATTAATCATTATCGTGCCGGGTGTTTTGGCGCTCATCTTCTGGCATCTCAATCTCGGCATTGACTTCACGGGCGGCTCCGTGTGGGAATTGCAGTTCCCACGCACGGATATTCAATCGCTCGATGTCCGGCAGATTCTCATTGCGCAGGGACAGCAGGATCCGCAGGTGCAGATCGCGAATAACCCGGATCAGACGCAGACCGTGCTGATTCATCTGAAGCAACTCGAAGAGGGTTCACCCACAAAGACACAACTGTCGAATGCGCTGAAGGCGCGCTACGGTGACTACAAGGAACTGAGTCTCGATTCCGTTGGCCCGACGGTCGGCGCGTCGGTCAGTCGGAACTCGATTCTTTCGGTCTTCGCGGCGGCTGTCGGCATTTTGCTCTACCTCGCGTGGGCATTCCGCAAGGTGAAACGACCGTTCCTGTACGGTTCGTGCGCGATCGTCGCGATGCTCCACGATGTGCTTGTGGTGCTCGGAATTTTCGCGATCCTCGGTAAAGTCGTCGGTGCGGAGATAGATTCGCTCTTCGTCACTGCGGTTCTGACGGTGATCGGGTTCTCTGTCCATGACACGATTGTCGTCTTCGATCGCATCCGCGAGAATCAGATCCGCCGCCCCGCGATGCCCTTCGACGATGTCGTCAACTACAGCCTGAATCAGACGATTGTCCGCTCGATCAACACGTCGCTGACCGTGATCTTCACGCTGCTCGCGCTCGTCCTCTTCGGCGGCGCGACGATCCGTGAGTTCGTTCTGGCGCTCCTCCTCGGCGTGGTCAGCGGCACGTATTCGTCCATCTTCAACGCCAGCCAGTTGCTCGTCAGTTGGGAGCAGGGCGAGATCCAGCGACTTGCCTTCTGGCGTCGCGGGCGTGGCACACCGCGTGCAGCCGCCAGTGGCGCGGGGGACTGATCGTTCCCAAACCGTTCCACTCGCTCTCCAGGCCACCAATGATTGACAGGGTGGCCCGGACATTCTCCATCGGAAATGTTCTATGGATACCCACTCACGACGCATCACCCGCGTCGCGGCTCTCGCCATTTTGACGAATGCGATCCTCGTCGTCGGGAAACTGATCGTCGGCTTCGGCACGGGGTCCGTCGCGATTCTCTCGGAGGC
>JBPCPB010000326.1:0-7812 GCA_050999735.1 Thermomicrobiales bacterium
ATGCGGCGCGGCGGGGAGCGCGTGTGCTCGGACTGGACGCGTACCCGCGCGGCCACAAGAATGGCTCGTCGCATGGCACAACGCGGATTATCCGCGAGGCGTATTTCGAGGCGCCGGAGTACGTGCCGCTCGTGCAGCGGGCATATACGCTCTGGCGGGAACTGGAAGCCGAGTCGGGCCGCAATCTGCTGACGATCACCGGTGGCCTCAATATCGGCACGCCCGACAGCCCCTTCGTCGGTGGCGCGCGGACGAGCGCCCAACTGCACCATTTGCCATACGAGGAACTGTCGAACAGGGCGGTCGCGGCGCGCTTTCCCGGCTTCCATCTGCCAGAAGAGATGGTCGCCATCTACGAGCCGACTGCCGGTATCCTCGATCCGGAGGCGTGCGTCTTCGCCCACCTCGATCTGGCGGCGCGGCACGGTGCGGAGATTCGCCACAGTGAACCTGCCCGCCGCTGGTTTACGGACGGCGATGGCGTGCGCGTCGAGACCGAACACGGTGTATACACAGGGGCACACCTCGTTATCACGGCGGGGCCGTGGACGAGCGAGGTGTTGCGCGATATCGGCTTGCCCCTCCGCGTGCAGCGGATCGTTAATGTCCACTTCGCGCCGACCGCGCCAGAATTATTCGCGTCGGAGCGGTGCCCGGTCTATCTCATGCAGGTGCCGGAAGGCGATTATTACGGCTTCCCCGCGCTCCCGGGCGAGGGCGTTAAGATCGGCCGACACGGGATTGGCGAGGTCTGCACGCCGGGGACTATCCGGCGCGACGTTGACTTAGACGAGATTGCTATGCTACGCGCGGTGCTCGACCGCTACCTGCCGGGCGCGGCGGGCAATGTGCTCTGGACGCTCACCTGTATGTACACCAATACGCCGGATCGCCATTTCATCCTCGACCGCCATCCGGCGCACGACCGCGCCGTCTATGGCTGCGGCTTCTCCGGTCACGGCTTCAAGTTTGCCAGCGTCATCGGCGAAGTGATGGCCGATCTCGCCCTCGGCGGCGCAACGCGGCACGACATCGGGTTTCTGTCCGCAGCGCGATTCACACCAACGGGCAGTGCATCGTAGACCTTGTGGGTTGATACAAGATTTAGTATCATATCGCTGTGTTGGGAGGCTTCATGGCAGCACGGCGAAAGGTTGATTGGATTGCGGCAGCCAGGAAGGATTACGACACATTTCCCGATGCGGTGAAGTATGTGATGGGGTTCGCGTTAGGACTCATTCAGGATGGCGAGGTGCCTGAGAACGTGATTCCACTATAAAGGGATCGTCCCTCCAGTTTTCGAGATTCGCGAGCGCTATGCAGGTGACGCGTATCGGTGTGTCGTCGCGGCACGTTTACATCATCGAATTTACGTCCTCCATGCGTTCAAGAAGAAAAGTACGCGCGGGATTCAGACGCCGCTTCCTGATATCGCATTGATCCGGCGGCGATTAGCAGTTGCGATCGAAGATGATGCGCGGTATGGAAATAAAGACAATGAGGGGGTATCCGATCATGAGGCATGATTCGCAGCATGGAGAGGACCTCACGATTATCCGAGGTACAGACAATATCTTCGCTGATATGGGCCTCCCGAACCCGGAAGACGCATATGCGAAGGCGCAACTCGCCTATGCGATTCGGCGTGTCATTATGGAGCGCGGACTAAGCCAGCGCGAGGCAGCCGTGGTCGCGGGTGTCAAACAACCGCAGATCAGCGATGTCACCCGTGGGCGACTCGCGGGCTTTTCGATGGACCGTCTCACGACGATCCTCAATCGGTTCGATCAGGACGTGGATATTACTGTGCGTCCGAAGCGCGGTGACGTTGCACGGACAGCAGTGGTCGCGAATCGGTGATCCTGCCCCGGGTGATTGCATCTGGGCCGGACGAGTGACGACTGTCGCGCTCGATTGATAATGGAGGTAATCATGACACCTGTGAACTCCGGACGGCCCAGCGACGGAGAATATGTGCCGTTCTACAATACGTACATCCAAAAGGTACCCGATGGCGACATTGTGGAAATCCTCGACCGGCAGATTGATGAGACCGTGACGTTCTTGTCCACCTTCACGACGGAGCAGGCGCAGTGGCGCCCCGCGCCGGGCGAGTGGAACGCGGTTGAAATCGTCGGGCATCTCGCTGACGCGGAACGTGTCTTCGCGTATCGCGCCTTGTCGTTTGCCCGCAATGATCTGGCACCGCTGCCGGGAATGGATCCGAACGGCTTCATGGCGGGGGCGAATTTTGCCGACCGCTCGCTTGCCGATGTCGTTGCGGAGTTCGTAGCAGTGCGTCGCGCGTCGGTGGCGCTCGTGCGGAGCCTCGATGCGGCGGCATGGACGCGTAGCGGCGTGGCGGACGGGAACCCAACCAGCGTCCGCGCGCTGGCATATATTATGGCGGGGCACGAGTTGCATCATGCGAAGGATTTCCCGCGCCACCATACGATGGGTGGCGATACAGCCGCATAGCATCACGCCAGCGATTCGC
Source organism: Thermomicrobiales bacterium (assembly GCA_050999735.1). Classification (GTDB taxonomy): domain Bacteria; phylum Chloroflexota; class Chloroflexia; order Thermomicrobiales; family JALYUS01; genus JALYUS01. The sequence goes on from JBPCPB010000326.1 coordinate 2,498, forward strand.
GGGATACTCGGTGATAGTGGTGGAGCAGGCTTCAGCCTGCAATCGGCTTGGCAGGCTGAAGCCTGCTTCACCCCGGAAGGAGAACGCGCGATGGTTGCGTTCATTTCACGCGGCGTCTATGAAGAGCGGGTAGCGAAAATCCGGGAGTATCTGGCGGCGCAGGGATTGGACGCGCTCGTGATCTTCAACCCGGATAATCTCACGTACGTCTCCGGGTTCATGCCCGATGTCGCGCCGTGGGAGCGGCCAATTGCCTGCATCATCCCGCGGGGCGGTGTGCCCGAACTGATTCTCAATGAACTTTCGACGAACCACATCACAATCGCCATCGCGCGCGGGCGGTGCTGGATCGAGAATGTGCGCATCTGGTCGGAGCATCCGCGCCAGACGGGACGCCTGCCGCTCCGGCCGCAGTGGGGCGCGCTCCTCGGTCATGTGCTGCTCGGTATGGGCGCGACGCGGGCCGTCGCCGTGGACGGCGCGGTGCCGTACCAGGCGGCGGTGCGCGCCATCGTACCGACGGTTGAGTTCGTACCCGCCGGGGATGTCATCCGCGACATGCGGCTCGTCAAGCATCCGGAAGAATTGGCGCTGATCCGCGCCGGGGCGACGATTACCGACCGCACGCAGGAGTTCTATCAGTCGCAGATTCGCCCCGGTCGCCTCCTGTGCGACATAGATGGCCTCGCGCGTCATTTCATGGCGGTTGCCGCCGCTGAGGCGTTTCCCGGCGCGCGGATCGAGCCGATGGTGATCGGCTTCTGCGGCCCGGAGAGCGCCTGCCCGCATGGGCCGGGCGGTAACTCCGATATGCGCCTCGCGCCGGGGCAGTCGCTCATCAATATCGTCATCATCCGCGTCAATGGCTACGTCACCGAGAATGAGCGGACGTATTTCGTCGGGGAGCCGGACGACACATTGGCGGAAGCATTCGACGTAATGGTCCGGGCGCAACAGGCCGCGATTGACACGATGCACCTGCCGAACCGCGTCTGCGACTTCGACGCGGCGGCGCAGTCCGTGATCGAGGGCACAGGCTTCGGGGCGCATATCAATCACCGCACCGGCCACGGCATCGGCCTCGCGGGGCACGAGTACCCGGACGATACCGCCTTCAACTACCGCCCACTCGCGCCCGGCATGGTCTTTTCCGCCGAGCCGGGTCTCTACTTCCCGGATCACGGCGGCGTTCGCCACGACGATACCGTATTCGTCACCGATGGCGCGCCCGAAGTCGTCACGCAGTTCCCGAAGGATCGCGCGTCGTTGACGGTACGTGTGTAGAGAAGGTTACGAAACCGCCAATACTGCCCTCTTGGCATTATCGGCGGTTCATTCCCGAGAGGATTTCTCAATCAGCCGGTGGCGGGGGTGAGGTAATCGGCGCGCATGAAGCCGGATGTGCCACCGATCTGGACGGGATACCACGAATTACCGCCGCTCGTCACTGCGGGGCCGGTCACTTGCACCTGTGTCCCTTCAGTGACGCTTATGATGATCTTGCCGGTGTTTGTGTCCGGCTTGTCGCGCACATTGACATTGTCGCCATCGGTGTTCGCCACGGTGAACTTCCGTGTTGACGGGGTCGGGGTGGACGGTGGTGGTGTGGATGGCGCCGGTGTGCTCGTGGGTGTTGGCGATGCGGCCGGTGTCGGTGTCGGCGTTGGCGTCGCGGGGGCGGGCGAGAGCAGCGGGGCCTGCGCGGCGGCGGAATACGTGTACGCGCCGGGGAGATTGAAGACGATGCCGCCGGTGACGATCTGAACGTCCGCCGCGCCCGCGGCATGCGGTGGCGTGACGGCGGTGATCGTCGCGCTATCCACGACGCGCACATTCGTCGCCGGAAGGCCACCGAAGGAGACGGTCGCGCCCGGCTGGAAGTTCGCGCCGGTGAACGTCACCGTGGCTCCGCCCGCCAGCGGGCCGGTCGTCGGGTTCGTGCCGGTGATATGCGGCAGGCTGGTGAGCACGGCGTCCGAGAAGGCGAAGGCATCGAAGGTGCCGACGCCGGTCGCCAGGTCATAGCCGGGCGTCGCGGGGTAGCGGAGATCGGTCGTGGCGTCGCACGAGGCGTCGAAGCAGTTGTGACCGGTCGTGATGTCGTGAAAGACGGCGGGATCGGTGTTGAAGAGCCGATAGATGATCGGGTTGGCGAAACCCATGCGTGGATAGCCCGCCGCCAGGAGGTGCTGATTGGTCAGCGTTGCGGCGGCGGCCCACATCGGCGCGGCGACGCTCGTCCCGCCCGTCGCCATGAAGCAGGATGGGCCAGCGGCGCCGGTGACGCGCGCGCAACTCTGCGGGTCGGTGGTGTAGATGATGAAGCCGCTCTTCGGATCGGCATTCGCGGCGACATCCGGTACTTGCCGCTTGCCATCGCTGTATGCATTCGCGACGCCCGGGCCGGTCTGATACTCCTGCATCGGCCAGACGCTGCTCAATCCGCCGCCGCCCGCGCCACTGCCCGTGCTGAAGCCGTTCCAGACAGTCTCGCCGGTGTAGGTGTTTGTCGTCGAATCAATCGTCAGTTTCGTCCCGCCGACACCGGTGACGTATGGCTGGCTGGCGGGATCGTCCACGGCGAGGGCGCTCGCGTTCGGCGTATGATGGAGGAGGCAATCGCGCGAGCCGCTATCGCCCGAGGCGGCGAAGACGCTCTGGCCCTGCGCCGCCATCTGCTCGAAGATCGTGTTCTCCGGCATCAGGAACGTATTGATATTCCGGTTCTGCTCGCAGCCGCCGAAACTGATACTGACGACCGAAGCGAGATTGTCGTTCGCCATCGCTTGTAGGGAATCAATGATCGCCGTGATGCGGATGTCCGACTCGTAGACGAGCAGTTGCTGGAGTTTCGGCAACATGCCGAGGTAGACATCCATATCGAGTTCGACTTCCTCCTCAAAGGCGCCGGGATGCGTGCCGCCGTCCACCGGGACGCGCGAGACCGGGACGTTCGTGCCGAAGCAATTCTGGTAGGCCGCGACGTTGGCGTCTTTGTAATCATCCACTTCCATCAAGCCGATAATCTGCCCCTGACCCTGCTCGCCGCGTTGCGTGAAGGGCGTGAAGTGATAGGCCGTCTGGAGTTGGTTCGGGGTATACGCGCCAAAGGTGGAGGCGACATTCAGCGCGGCATCGCAGCCACTTGCGCCGGTTGTGGGGGCGGCGGGAGCGCTGCCGTCCGTTGGTGCGGGCGTGGGCGCCATGTGCGTCTTTACCTGAATGACGTTGTCCAACCCGGCGATTGCCTGGATCGCGGGGCTGACGCTCGGTGGCAGTGTCGGGGCGCCATCGGCGGCGGCATAGGTGCTGCCCGCGCCATCCTGATAGTCCGAGATCGTCACCTTGAGCGTGGTCTGAACCTGCGCCACCGTGCCGGTCGCGTTGATAATCGAGCCCATACCGTGATCCGTGACGGCAAACTTCGCATTCGTAAAGAAGTCCACGACCGTCTGCCGCCCACCGGCGATAAACCGCTTCGAGAAGTCGGTGGGCGTCAGGTAATGGTGAAATTGCGGCGAGGTTGGGTCGTAGAGATCGTGCAGAAAGGTGTCGAGCGCGTGCTGATCCTGCACCTTGAGGGAGATGGCAAGCGTCATCGCCTGCTGCGGGTTGGTTGGCCCAATCCGCGCCCCGGATGGCCCGGCGAAGGATTGCTGCCCCGGCACGCCACCAGGCGGGAAACCGGGTGGCACTTGTCCCGGTTTCCCGCCTGGTGGCGTCGGCGTCGCGGCAAAGACGGCAAGCGGCGCGCAGCAGAGACTGGCAATCAGCAGGCTCACCACGCGGATCGTGGCGCGGCGCCCATACAGCAGATTTCGCATTCCTTCTCTTCTCCCCACATCTCAAACAGTTCGCGCGGGCATTCTCGCATACGCGCCGCGTTATGTCATGTCGGGGGCTAGGTTTCCGAAACCAGTCGGCCATTTATGGCGTCAGAGTCGGAGAGACTGGATAACCGGCATGCATCCGTATGCAAAAATGACAGACTTTTTACATCGGGTAGATTTTCTGGGCGGTTTGTGTATATACTGATGGGTGCAAAGGTGGATTTTGCACGGACGCTCATCAGAGGAGGTTCACATGAACATGGCAAGTTCGACGGGGTACTCGGCAGCGGTGGCCACGTCTCCGTCCTTCGGGCGCGGTTTGATCCGCTGGGCGGTGCTCGGCGCGGCGGGCGTGATTGCGCTCATTCTCGCCCTCAGTCACAGTATGACGGCGAGTGCGCAGGTGCCGACCACGAATTGTATCCCGATCAGTTACGGTAACTGCGTCACGACCGGTGTGCCGTTCACCAACGTCGGTTCCACGTATATCCCCACGAATACCGGCATCCCGGCGAATGCGGCGGCCAGCGCCCCGTATTTCGATCCTCGGTATGGGCTCGTTCAGGTCGTCACTGACAGCAGCGGCAATCTGATTGATATCAACCCCCAGACCGGGCAGCGCATCTATCCCGTCTTCCCGGACTACGGGATCGGCGGCGTGATCGGCAATGGCTTCATCGGCGCGAACTTCAACAACGGATTCGTTAACAACGGGTTCGTGAACGGGTTCAATGGCTTCAACAGTGGATTCGTGAACGGGTTCAACGGGTTCAACGGGGGCTTCTTCAACGGCAACACGTTCCCGGCGGGCGCAACCAACGTCGGTGGGGGCGTCTTCACGTACAACGACAACCGCTTCTGCGGCGACGGCAAGATTGCCTTCGTCGTCGGTCGGGGCTACTTCTGCCAGAATGGTGGCCCGCTCGTCACCAACAACACTGTGACGACGGTGAACTGCGGCAACTTCTTCCTCAATGGCTGCGGCATCTACCGCCCGTTTGAGGTGAATGCCAGCACGCCGCAGCAGGCGAGCACGGTGACGGCGTACGCGGCGACGGCAGCGCCGAAGGCAGCGGCGCCGGTCGTCCAAGCGGCGGTTCCGGTCACGCAGGCAGCGGCGCCAGTGGTGCAGGCGGCGGTTGCGCCGAAGGCGCCGGTGATGGCACCGGCGATGGCCGCGCCGATTGTGGCGAAGGCGCAGGCGACGACGCCTGCCGCGACCAGCACGTCGGCTGAGCCGGACGACCACCGGGGATAAGCCCCGCATCGTATCCGGGTTTGCACTGACACGATAGACAAGAAAACCCCGCTCCAGTCTCTCTGGAGCGGGGTTTTCTTGTGCGTGGCGGCGCTCAGATAAATGGCTGGAACGTCATCGGTAATCTGAAGGTGAGCCGTTGCGGCAGGAAGCACTCATCCACCGTGCATGCCTGGTAGTGGAGGGTCGCCGTGATCGTCAGGTCTTCGCGCTGTTCCGTGAAGATG
>JBPCPB010000330.1:0-4402 GCA_050999735.1 Thermomicrobiales bacterium
GTCATATGTAGTGCGTTTACGAAGCATGTCGTTCGAACCTGTTCCCCAGTATCATGAAGAGCCAGCAGAGGAAAGAAAAGAGCGCGAGAATGGCGAGACAGTACAGCGCAACACCACCGGCACCGCCCGATTTGGCCGGGTCAAAGAAGGGATACGCATACCAACCAACGATCGCGCCGCGGATGATCGAGTAGGCGACATAGAGACATGGGAAAATGAGCCAATAGGCTGCCTGCGTGAGCGCCAGTTTCGCTTTCGGCGGCTGATAGAGCCAGTCGAGCACGATGACCACCGGCATAATGTAGTGGACGACGACATTCACCCACAGCAAGAGCGATCCCAAGTCCTGACCGCGGAGTAAAAGAGCGAAAACAATGCCGACGAGGGCCATACAGACAACCGACGTGCCTCGAACAGTATCATCACGCACGGTTGGATCACGACGTTGGGTGAGGGAGAACGCGCCAAGCAATAAAACGACAGCGGCGAAGATGTTCGATAGGTTGGTGAAGTAACTGAAAAAGTTGATAATGCTATATCCATACTGACTATGAAGAGCAAGCTGCCTGCCGATCGCGATCAGCGCGAGCAAACCGAAGAACAGGCGGGCGATAATAAGGAGGTTTCGTTTCGCCATACCAGTAGTGTATCGCATACGTCATGGCAGAGTCGAGGGATGCGAGCCGGAAAAGAATAGAGGCAGCGTGCCACCCGGTAAAAGGACTCGGTTCAGCATCGCTGCCATCCATCACGGGGTCTCCTTCATCAGCGGGAACGCCGTACCAGTCCCAACCGGCACAGTAAGGTGTGAAAGTTGATGCTCAAGCCCCAACCGAACGCCTTCAGTACGAAGACTCGCGGATCGTCGGGGTTCCATGCGCGCGCTTTGATGCGCTGGCCTGTTGGGCGACGCCAGTCGTAGGGGAGACCAAGGAAACGACCTGTCTTGTGTTCCTGCATACTGCAATCCTCCGACGGCAATGATACGCCCGTTGCAATGCCGCGCGGCACGTATGATCTGCTCGCGTACGGGCTTCACCAAACCGTGGAGAGAGCCCGCTGGATGCCAAAGATACCGGGCCACTGATATAGCGACAACTCGTTCGAAAAAACCTCCCTACGCCGGAACGGGCATGCGGGGCGGCAAGGGGATGACATCGGTGCGGGCGGCGAGTTCGGCGGCGGCGGAGCGCGGATTGGGGTTCGGCTCGTCCCCACCGAGATAGCCATCCCGGATGCGCAAGACCCGGCGCGTGTATGCCATGATATCCGGCTCATGCGTGACAAAGAGAATCGTGACACCGAGTTGGGCGTTCAGTTGCTGGAAGATTTCCATCACTTCAACGGATGATCGCGAATCGAGATTTCCGGTCGGCTCGTCCGCGAGGATCAGCGATGGCGTTGTGACGATCGCGCGCGCGATTGCCACACGTTGCTGCTGACCGCCGGAGAGTTGGTTCGGCTTGTGGTCGAGCCGGTCGGCGAGGCCAACGGCAGTGAGGGCCGCGATAGCGCGCTCCCGCCGTTCCGCTCCCGAGACACCTGCGTAGAGGAGCGGCAGCGCGACATTGTCGAGCGCCGTCGTGCGGGCGAGCAGATTGAACGACTGGAAGACGAAGCCGACCTTGCGGTTCCGTACCCGCGCCAGTTCCGTTTCATCGAATGAGGCGACATTCTCTCCATCGAGGAAGTAGGAACCGCTCGTCAGCGTATCGAGGCAGCCGATGATATTCATCAGCGTGCTCTTGCCGGAGCCGGACGGCCCCATGATCGCGCACAACTCGCCATCGTTGATTGAGAACGAAATACCTTTGAGGACTTGCAGAGTCATATCGCCGGTCTGGTACGTCTTTGTGATGTCATGCACTTCGATCATCGCCGGGCCTCCTCTCGGTAGCGAGAGAAACCACGCTGCACCGCGGTATGGATCGGGGATCACGGCGGGGAGGATTAGGAGATAACACGCCCGTCATAGTACCGGGCGCACGACGAGCGCGCGTATACGTTCACTGTCTGGCTCCGCTTCCCATTCTACACCCGTATCATGCGAAACAACAGCGCCAATGCATATCAAAAACGGATGACGCTAACAGATGGCGACGGGCGATTGGCAATCCGTCCGTGGCATTACGGCTATAGGCAATACCAATGGTAAATGCTGTGCATGGCTCCGCGAGCGATTCCCTTCTCTTCCTCACGATGGTACAATCATATCGTGATACGATGTATTAGGTATCGTGGGGAGTGATGAGCGTTCGATGGAGCCAGAGCGCAAGGGCGAGATTTCGATTGATGAATATCGGGCGCTGGCGGAGTTCCGCTTTCAGATCCGGCGCTTCGTCCATTTCAGCGAGCAGGCGGCCCACGCGGCGGCGCTGGAACCGCAACAGCACCAATTGATGCTCGCCCTGAAAGGCTTCCCCGCAGGGAAACGCGCGACGATCAGCGATCTCGCCGAGCGGCTGCAATTGCAGCATCACAGCGCGGTCGAGTTGGTTGATCGGTCGGTGCGCCAGGGGCTTGTCACGCGATGCCGGGGGACGACAGACCGGCGACAGGTTTTTGTCACTCTCACCCCCCACGGTGAGACGCTTCTCCGCGAACTCTCACTCCATCACCGCCGGGAACTCCGTTCAGCAGGCCCCGCGCTCGTGGATGCGCTCCGGGCGCTCATTGATGATGTGGATGATCCCCACCCACCCACACCGCGTGAAAAATGAAACGCCGACGCAGATGAAGTGACAACGATTGTGGGTCGTTATTGCCGGTTGATCGAGAAGAATTAAGGAAGATCGAGGAGGGAAACGCATGCATGACGCACAAGCAGACACACCAACAGACTGGGAGGATGGATCGCTCCCACCGCTCGAAACGAACGCGGCGGCCCGGCTCGGCGACTTCATCGCCTCCCCGCGCATCATGTTCATTTCGCTGATCGCAATCGTCGTTGGCGCTCTCAGTGCGGTTGTGGCGCTCGCTCTCCTCCGGTTGATCGGTCTCTTCACGAACCTCTTTTTCTTCCAGCGCTGGGGGACGGCGCTGGTTTCACCGGCGGGCAATCATCTCGGTCTCTTCGTCGTCCTCGTGCCGGTGATTGGCGGCTTGATTGTCGGTCTGATGGCGCGGTATGGCTCCGAACGCATCCGCGGCCACGGCATCCCGGAAGCGATTGAGGCAATCCTGATTAACGGGAGTCGGGTCGAGCCGAAAGTCGCGGTGCTGAAACCGATCTCCTCCGCGATCTCGATTGGTTCCGGCGGTCCGTTCGGCGCGGAAGGGCCGATCATCATGACGGGCGGCGCGTTCGGCTCGATGATCGCGCAGTTCTTCCACTTGACAAGTGCCGAGCGGAAGACGCTGCTCGTGGCGGGCGCGGCGGGTGGCATGTCGGCCACCTTCGCCTCACCCCTCGCAGCGATTCTGCTCGCCGTCGAACTGTTGCTCTTCGAGTGGAAGCCGCGCAGCGTCATTCCCGTCGCGTTAGCGAGCGCGACCGCCGCCATACTGCGGCGCTACCTGATTGGCATGGGCCCCATCTTCCCGACGCCGCCGCTTCCCGCCTCGATTAGCCCGGTCGCGCTCATCTGTTGCATCCTCGTCGGTCTCCTGGCCGGCGTGCTCTCGGCGCTACTCACCGCGATGGTCTACGCCTCCGAAGACGCCTTTCATCGCCTGCCGATCCACTGGATGTGGTGGCCTCCGATTGGTGGCCTCGTGATCGGTATTGGTGGGTTGATCTTCCCGCAAGCGCTCGGCGTGGGATATGACACGATCGGATCACTCCTGCAAGGCAGCGTCCCGGCCCGGATTATCATCGGCGTGCTCGTCGTCAAGTCCCTGATCTGGTCCATCTCGCTCGGCTCCGGCACATCGGGGGGTGTCCTCGCGCCGCTCCTGATGATGGGGGGCGCGCTCGGCGGGGTGGAAGCAATGTTCCTGCCGCATGTGAGCGCGGGGTTCTGGCCGCTGATCAGCATGGGAGCAATCCTCGGCGGCACGATGCGCTCGCCCTTCACCGGCATCGTCTTCGCGCTCGAATTGACGCACGATGTCAACGCGCTGCTGCCCCTGACCATCGCCGTCTTCCTCGCGCATGGCTTCACCGTCCTCACACTGCGTCGCTCGATCCTGACGGAGAAAGTGGCCCGTCGCGGCTTCCATCTGAGTCGTGAGTACGCCGTTGATCCGCTGGAAATCCTCTTCGTGCGCGAGGTGATGCGCACAAATATCGTCGCCCTCCCCGCCGGCGCCTCGCGGGAGGAGGTGGCCCGCTCCCTGCGCGGCGATCGCGGGCAGGGTCGCGAACAACGCGGCCAGCATCTCTATCCGGTAATGGACGATACGGGAAACCTCGCCGGTGTCGTCACCCGCCGCGACGTGCAGGGCGCGATCCAGACCGTTG
>JBPCPB010000366.1:0-11426 GCA_050999735.1 Thermomicrobiales bacterium
GGAAGGGGAGTGGGGGATTCACGTATCGAGTGGTGGCGAAGCGGAAGGACGTGGCGAGTCCGCGGTTAGCGAAGGTGACGCTGCCGATGGGGACGGCGCCGACACCGCCGAAGGTAGTGACGCTCCCGGCCGCACCGCCGCCACCGAAGGCGCCCGCCGCGCCGAAACTCCCGGCTGACCTGACGAACATCACGGCGCTTCCCGCCGCACCGCCGGTGCCACCGGTGCCGCCGGTGCCGGACGGGCCGCTGGCGCCGGGCAAGACGGCCCCGCCCGCCGCGCCTGCCAACGCGCCACCGAGCGGATCAGCCCCGGCGACCGGGACACCGCCTCCACGCTAAGAAATATGGCCCGCGCCGGGTACGGATGCACCCGGCGCGGGAAACAGGACGTGATAGTGGCAGCCGCATGCCATTAGCAACGAGATAGAGAGGGCCACGATGACGTATTCGGGTTCGCATGGAAAAGATGGACAGGCACTGGCGCGCATGGCGCGTCTGCCCATCGTCGTGCTGATCGTGGTGCTCGTCGCGATGGCAATGCCGCAGATGATCGCCGCTGGCCCGAACCCGATCCCGCCGCCCCGCCCCGCCGAACAAGGAGTGACGGGGAGCGGGAGTACGCCGGTGGTGCGGCAATATGGCCCGGTGAATGGAAACAGCCCTGGTCAGCCGCCACCACGACCCCCCGAGTTTATCGCCGTGCAACCGAAAACCACTCATAGCTATTACGTTACGCAAAACGACCCTGGAACGTTCTTTCAACTCGGGAGTGATCAAGGAACAAACGATCAGACTAACGGTGGAAATCAGCAGAATACGATTATCTTAGATTTCGGCAAGCCGACATGTAAGCCAAATCCTGACCCAAGCCAACTCCCTGTTCCAAGCGCCTGCCCGGCCACCGATTCGCCATTTCTGGGAACAGGACTCTTCGCGGCGAATTCTCCTTTGATTACGCTGCCCCAGACTGAGAATATGGTCAATCAGTTCGCGATCGGCTACGCATCGACGGCGGATGCCGGTTCTCTACTTACGATTGTCGTCGGAACGAATAATGCCTTCAACCCCGCAATACCTTCACATCAGGATGCTGACTATATCGTTCATGGTCGGGCTTGGGCGCAACTCATTGAACGAATCAATAATGATCTGAGTGCGAATGGCATTACGAGTGTGAACGCAATCGGTGGGAGTGACATGGAAGGGGGTACGGGTTTCAATGATGCTGCCACAACACGACTTTGGGTGGACGCATATCGCACAGAGCAGAATTTCTTACTCGTGAATTATGGTGACGCTGCTGGTTGTCCGCGTGACAATTATACAGGGCCCTGTAACCCTGGTTGGTCAGAACAAGATGTGTGGTATGTATCCTTCGGGGTAGGAAATGCGCTCCCCTTTGCAGAGATTTATGCCGAAGTGGTCTAAGGAGTCAGCCTAGGTAATCGAAGTGACAACGCAAATCAATGGGAGCAAATATCGCTGTACGCATATAATCGTGACGGTACACCGATACTGTTCTTGGGTGCATTAGCACAGCACGGAGCGTGTTCCCAACCCGGTCATACGGGCTGTAGCGGAACGAATAATACTGTTGACCAAGCTTGGAATTATCTTACCAGTGCATTCAGTAGTCGCCCAGAAACCCAATATGAGCGGCCTCTGAATCAATCCGACATCTTTTACAAGCCATAAGTCGTTAGGAGGAGTTCATCATGGGTCAACTTTTTGACAATACACCGCGCAACCGAGCCATCACCATTGGCACAGTGTTTCTCGGCATCACGCTCGTCGCAAGTATCACTGCCTTCGCCGCCACAAATGTGGTGACCGATTCGCCGACACCACGACCAGCGACCAGTTATCCCTATTCACTCTTACCTTCCGGTGCAACTCTTGATCCGCCGCATCAACGTATCTTCGATACTATGGCGACAGAACATGCGGAGAAAGTCATCCACGCAACTCAGTTCCCAGTTTCTCGTACGTTTAGTCCACCACCCACCTTTACACCAGCACCGATGGCCACACCAGTCCAGACACCTTACGTCTCTCTTGGCATCCAGCCAGGGTATGAGTCGAGCCCGTATAATAAAGGAGTGCAAATTGCTAATCATTGGGATGGATATATCAACGGTCAATTCGTCGAGGTGTTTGCAGGAAAGTCGTCAGATACCGCGAAAGAAGGTTTCGTAGGAGTTAGCAAAGGTAAGGTTGGTGAACCCTACAAGGATGTCACAACTGTATCTACGCCAACGCAGCATGGAGGAGTCAAGATAACGGCAGTCAATATGTATCTGTTCACTTTGGTGGCCGAAGATGGGACTATATTCACCTTTGATTTGCAAACGCTGGCTTTCAAGTAGGTACGTATGCTGCGTGGATCGTCGGCGAGGAGCATCGTGACGATTCGCGCATTTTGGATCAGGCAACGCCCGCGAGTAGTAGCGATCTGCGGCGCGACCCTGCTCATCGTCGTGGTACTCATCGGCCTCATTTCAGTGGGCGCAGCGCCAGATACCAGTACTGGCAAGCGCGCGACCGTGTTGAGTCAGCGCTATGCGACGGAGCGGGCAACCTTGCCACCGGACAAGCAAGCACACGACGACATCGGCGCAACGAAGTTGGCGGTAGCGATACTCACGCCACCCAGACCCGTGTCGCTGCGTAATACGCCATTGCCTTTGCCCTCACCGGTCCCTATAACCGGCATCGTTGATTCCCGTCAGAATCCGTTCCACCGCAAGCAGGCAGTGGAAAATTCCTTCTTTGGCTCCTTGAATAGCGAACACGTTGCCATATTTGCTGGTGCGTCGGAGGATGATTTGATGCAAGGTGTCATTGGCGTAGCGACCGGGCAGGAGGGAAGCAACTCTGAGGACGCCTATCAGGAGTATCTGACACCAACGAAGCATGGTTGGGTGCGTATCACAGCAGTCGCCGGAACACAGGTCACACTCGTCGCGAAGGACGGTACACCCTTTACCTTCGACCTCAATACGCGCACCTTCAAGTAGATACGTGTGCGATATGGATCATCCACGAGGATCACCGGTGATGATTCGAGCATGTTGGAGCAGACGACGCCCACAAGTGGTGGCGGTTAGCGTCGCGTTACTGCTCATCGGTGTGATCCTCATCAGTTTCATTGTAGTTAGCGCGGCGCCGGATACGAAGGTTGTTCAGCGTGCCACCGCCTCAGCGAACTACTATGCTAGAGAACGAGCCAGATTCAGCAATTCTCCGGCAAAGCAGGACATCGTGGACAAGGATGCGACACATGTGGCTGGATTGGTACTCACTCCGCCTCGGCCCATTGCCACACATGATCCGCACGCGACATTCCCACCTTTGCCTACGCCGACCTATCTGACTGGTATCTTTGAGTTGCGTGAGAATCCCTATCGTCATAGTTGGGCAGCGATCAATCAGTGGCATGACTTCGTGAATGGGAAGCATATCGGTGTCTATGCAACATCGGTCTATAACGACGCCGACCAAGGTGCTGTCGGTGTCTCAACAGCAGATCGCGATGGCACGAACGATACGTATCAGGAGTACCCAACGCCGACGAAGCATGGCCCACTGCGAATCATGGCCGTAAACGGAACGCTCTTTACGTTACAAGCGAAGGATAGCACGGGATTTACGTTCGACCTCGCTACGCGAACCTTCGTGTGAACCGAGAGCACACGATGTACAATGGGTGAGTCGCGAAAGGAGCGCCGCGATGTCTCGCTTTCATCGTCACATCGTTCACAGACGCGCCGCGATCATTGGCGGGGCAATATTCACCTTTCTTCGCAGTACATTGCGCAAGCGCGCAATCGGCATCAGCGTGTTGGTATTGGGAGTCGTGCTCACTGTGGGCGTTATCGCTGGTCCTGCGGCTGGTAATCGCGTTGAGAGTGAGCCGCCTAGCCCGCAATTCGTTCGGCATTCTTTGGCAAGCGCAAAGCCGGATGGAATCGGGCAGGCCGCTGTTAACTATGTGCGGTCAGACTTCCAAATTCGTAGTGGTATACCCACAATCCTCCTTTCGAAGTTGGTAACGGAAGACGATCTGCCCACGCTCGGATTAGGGCGAGTGGGATTTGCCGCGAGCGGTGATCCACCGCTCGCGCTGGTTATCCTTAAAGGCGACTTCGGGCAAGGTCACATCCTCGGTGCCAATAATAGCGCCACTGATCGGTACGCCTACATCGGATATATCTTTGATCTATGGGCGGGCGCACCGACGGAGACGATTCCTTCATATGACGGTGGAATCTTCCGCCAGGCTCTCGGTGATCCTACGTTGCCGATTGTCCCTACCATCCCCGCTGGACCGCCGCAACCTACCTCTGCCGTATTCCTCCCGTATGGTGGTGTTGCGCCTACTGTCGCACTCGGTCAGGTCCCACCGGCACCTACGCCGATTGGCCTTCCGGCAGCGTCACATCCGTAAGGGAGCGGGCGGATGCAGGACGGGGAAGCGCGCGGCCCAATCCTGAATATCATCGGGGAGAAGGTCGCGCTCGGCCCGCTGCATCGCGATCTGCTGTCCCTCGACCATCGCTGGACGAGCGACTTCGCCACGCTACGGATGCAGGGCATGACGCCAATGCCGTATACGATGGAGTGGATCGCCCACCGCTATGCGTCCGGCATCGCCGACAGCACGCTCGTCCTCTTCGCGATCTACGAGCGCGCCACGCTGCGGCCCATCGGCGTGACGAATCTCCAAACGATTGACGCGCGCCACGGCACGGCGGAGTTCGTCATCTTCATTGGCGAGCAGGCGGCGCGCGGCAAGGGTTACGGGACGGAGACAGCGCGGCTGATGCTCGACTACGCCTTCACCGCGCTCGGCCTGCGGAACGTCGTGCTGAGCGTCTACGCCTACAATCCGGCGGCGATCCGCGCGTACGCAAAGGCGGGATTCCGGGAGTGCGGGCGGCGGCGGGAGTCGGTCTGGATGGGCGGCAGGCTCTGGGACACCGTGTACATGGAGTGCCTCGCCTCCGCCTTCGCGCGTCCAGCGTCCGACCGGACAGGGTGATCGTCGCGCGGCACGCGAGTTGCTGCGGTCTTTCCACTGCCCCGTCAGCGGGGCAGGGATGATGGATGCAAAGGAGATACCGCAATGCAACCGAACGAACCGACGGCGATGATGGCGCACTGGCTCGCCACCGATCCCGAGAACGCGATGCGCCTGCGGGAGTTTTACGCGCACTACGGCGAAACCGGCTTCCGCGACGAAGCCGAGGATTTCCTGACCGCTAACCCCGGCACCAGCGCTATCGCGGAAGACCTGCTCCGGTGGGCAGCCAGCCGGACGCCGCGTACCACCCGCTACCAGACGCTCGAATGGATCGGCGAGCAGATTGATTGGGACTACCTCACCAATCGCGACCGCCCGCAGCTGCCCGCGTAGTTCGTATGTCTGCCGCATTCGCGCGGTCATTCAACGGGCTTCTTCGCTCTGTAGAGACGAAGAAGGATTGATTCCCACGAAGTGCCGCAGCGTTCCCCGAACATCGCAACCTTCAGGAGGTCGCTCCCCCTCTCCATCGCGGGTGCCCTCTGGGCAGGTGAGAGGGGGCGGGGGGTGAGGTTCCCATCATCGCAGCGCGGCAAGCGTCGTGCGGAATCGTTCGATCTCCTCTTCGCTGTTGTAGTAGTGGACGGAGGCGCGGATCATCTCGGTGAGGCCGCGCGCTTCCATGTCCAGTCGCGTGCCCGCGCGGGTCGTGAGGGAGACATTGATGCCACCCGCGCACATCGCCTCCACGAGCCGCGCCGGTTCATGCCCCGCGACGGTGAAGGTAACGATGCCGCATTGTTCCGCACCGATGTCCCGCACCGTGACGCCCGGCAGGTCATCCAGCCGGTTCCGCAGCAGCGTCGCGAGCGACCGGATGCGCGCCCATGTCGTGGCGATCCCCCAGGCACGCGCGTAGTCAATCGCGACGCCGAGGCCGATCTTCGTCGCGTAGTTCGTCTCCCAGTTCTCGAAGCGGCGGGCGTCCGGGCGGATTTCGTAGCGATCGCGTGCCACCCATGTCACGGCATGGAGATCGAGGAAGGGCGGTTCGAGCCGTTCGAGCAGCGCCCGGCGGACATAGAGAAAACCCGTGCCGCGCGGGCCGCGCAGATACTTCCGGCCCGTCGCGGAGAGCAGATCGCAGCCGATCTCGTCCACATCCACCGGCAGTTGCCCGACGGATTGGCAGGCATCGAGCAGGTAGGGGATGCCCGCCGCCCGCGCCACCTGCCCGACCACCGCCGCCGGATTGACGAGGCCGCCATTTGTTGGCACATGCGTGATGGCGATCAATTTCACGCGGTCGTCCAGCATCCCCCGTAGCGCGTCCACGGAGAGTTGCCCCGTTTCGTCGTTTGGGATTGGTTCGACGATTGCGCCCGTCCGCGCGGCGACCTGCAAGTAGGCGATATAGTTGCTGGCGTACTCGGCCATCGCCGTCAGGATGCGGTCGCCGGGGCGGAGTGGCACGGAGTAGAAGGCCATGTCCCACGCGCGGGTGGCATTCTCGACGATAGCGATTTCGTCCCGCGCGCAGCCGATCAGCGCGGCGGCGGTATCGTAGACGTGCTCGACGGCATCGTGCGCCGCGTCCGCCGCCTCGTACCCGCCGGTGCGCGCTTCCTGTTCCAGATGCGCGATTACCGCATCCAGCACCGGTCGTGGCATCAGCCCCGCGCCCGCATTATTGAGGTGGACGACATGCGCGCATCCGGGCGTCTCCGCCCGCGCGCGTTCGAGATTGAATGTCATCCGAGGCCCCTCTCATCTCGCCGATTGGTTGTCACAGGACTTGTACTCTTTTCTGATAGACATAGCATGATGCCTGCGTAGGTGCGATTCGTGAATCGCCCTCGTGCAGTGGCAGGGCGCTCCGGGGAAGGCCCGGATGATCCGGGATGGGCGATTCACGAATCGCCCCTACGGAACAATGGCGATGTCAGATTGCCATGACAATCTACCGTGAAAGAGTATCATAGTCTACTCCACCACATGGGCGCGCGGCGGCTCCGCACGATTGCGGCGTAGACCAGGGCGGCGAAGGGCAGGATCATCGCGAGGCCGACGATCGCCCAGAGCGCGGCGAGCGTGATTGTGCCGAGGGTGAGACCATCGTCGAGGAGGGCGCGGGGATCGAACAGATCGGTAAAGAGCGGGCTGATTTGCCAGAGCGCGAGCAGCCCAACAACCAGGCCGCCTACCGCAAGGGCCGCGCCGATGGCGAGCGCGAAATCGAGCGCGCGCACCCGGAACGGCGCTGCCTGGCGCGGCTCGGCGCGGACACCGGCCATTACCCGCGCCATCACGACGGGTGGCGCGGGCATGTCAGCGCCGCGCGTCATCGCCCCGAAGGCGAGTTCGTCCTCGTATGCGGCGGCGCAGGCCGCGCAGGCGGAGAGATGGGCGCGCACAGCGGCTTCCTGCGCGGCGGGCAGGCGGCGGCGGATGTATTCGGGGAGCAGTGCGACGATTTCGGTGCAGGTCATGCCGCGCCCCCTTCAGCCGTCAGCACGGTGCGGAGCGCCGCCTTCGCGCGGAAGAGATGCGTCTTCACCGTACCCATTGGCAGATCGAGGATGGCGGCAATCTCCTCATAGGTGCAATCGCGCCAATAATAGAGATCGAGGACGAGCCGGTACGCGGGTGTCAAGCGGTTCATCGCCGCCATCACCCATTCACGTCGCTCCTGCCGCAGGACCAGCGCGGGCGGTTCCTCGCCCTCAGGCACCGGAATCACGTCGGCGGCGCTCGGTTCCGCGAACGTCGAGGGATGGACGATGCGGCGGCTCAGGCAGACGTTGTACGCGATGCGGTAGAGCCAGGTGCTGAACTTTGCCTCAGCGCGGAAGCCGGGCAGACTCCGCCACGCGCGCAGAAAGGTTTCCTGCGTCATGTCTACCGCTTCCTCGGGATCGCGCGTCATGCGGAGCGCGAGGTTGTAGACACCCATCTGGTTCCGTTCGACCAACCGCGCGAAGGCGTCGTTATCCCCCGCCTGCCCGCGCCGGACCAATGTCTTCTCATCATCTACCGGCGTGGCCTGTGGGGTTCCACTCCGGGTCAGTTGCCGTGCGATCGCCATTGCACTCATCGTCTCACCACCTCCACCGGGTTAGAGTGGCAGGGTTCGGGAATTGTTTCAAGAGGTCAGGTGTAGTGCTTCACGCTCGGCCAGATCGCTCTGATTGGCTGTTTCGGGCCGCGCGCGACGAAGATCGGGACATTGTTCTCGTAATCCATGCAATACGTGCAGTGCGTCATGCCTGCCTGAGTGACGTCGCGGAAAGATTGCCGGAGGTCGGTTGGGTCTTGGTCGCCGACGACGATCACGACCTCGCCCGTCGCGTTCCCCGTTCCCCAGAGGTAGTAATTGTTGTGCCCACTAATGATTGGCGGGAGGTGATATGGATCGCCAAAAAAGGTGAGTGCGCCTGCTTCGCCGTAGTTCTCGGTGAAGATGACCGCCTTCGCCTGGTCAGCGGGTGGAAGGGCGTCATAGGCGCGCGCGACCGCCGCTGTCAGTTCCGGCCAGCCGAATTGGTCCGCGAAATACTGCGGCAGTTGTGCGGTTTTGCCCTGCTCCTTCGAGGGGTCATTCACACCCGCACCGGTGAGCCGCGCGCTGTACGCCGCCATCTTCGCCGGCGGGAGAATCGGCAGCCCGAGGGGCATGAGCAAGACGCCGGTGATCGCAAGCGGGGCGAGCGTCGCGGGCATGGCCCATCGCCACTGTCGTTGCTCCGCCCACCGCGCGATAGTGACCGCACCGACCGCGAAGAGAACCGGATACGCGGGCGCGAGGTAGTCCGGCCGGGCAGACTGCGTCGCCATCAGGATCAGCATCGGCACGAGATAGAGGCAGCCGAGCAATCGGTAACGCGGGGTACGAAAACAGACCACGAGTCCCGGCAACCAGACCGGGAGCGTCAGTGGATGGAGGGAGAGAATTTGATTCGCCAGGAAGCCGATGGGCGAGACATGCGCGTTCTTGCTGCCCGATGCATTCCGCACAAATTCCAGCGTTGGCCAGCCATTGGCGATCTCCCAGAGCATGTTCGGCAGTGCCAGAACGATGGCAATTGCCGCGCCGATCCACAACCAGCGGGAGCGGAGATACCGGCGGTTGCCCGTCAGCAGCACCCCCGCGACGATGCCGCAGGCGAGGAAGACCATGTTGTGCTTCGTCTCAAGGCCGATGCCGACCGTCGCGCCGATTGCCAGCCAATAGCGCGGCTCCTCGGTTAGGATGAGGCGCACGGCGAAGAAGGCGCAGAGCGTCCACCAAAATTGATCGAACGGGATCGTCGAGAGCATGTTCCCGCCGATCAGGTAGACCGGCGCGATGACCGCGCACAGGCAGGCGAGCGCCTGCGCGAAGCGTCGCCCGCCCAGTTCTCGCGCCATCAATCCCGTCAGGAAGACCAATCCCGCGCCCGCGATGGCGGAGGGCAGCCGGATCGCGACAATCGAATCACCGAGCAGCGTGCGCGTCACGCGGGCGATGACGGCAATCAGCGGCGGATGATCCACATACCCGAAGGCGAGGTGATCGCCGCAGACGAGATAATAGAACTCGTCGCGGAAGTAGCCGTAGCGGAAAAAGAGGTTTGACATCAGATGAAGGAGGAACGTGATCCCCGCGAACGCGAGCGGAACCGCAAACGCAGGCCACCATCCCGCGCCCGCCGTCGGCCTGGTGTGTCGGGTGGAACTATCCGTCGTTGCACCCATCGTCGCCTCCTTTCTTCCTCAATCTATCCTACCGTATCTGTACCGATGGGTGGAGTGCGCGCGATACGCCTTCTCTACTGATTCTCTACGCTCCATGAAACATCCGTGGATGCCTGCCTGTCATACCGGATAGACGCATTGTGTGAATGACGGGAGAAACCGGCCAATGAAGAAGCGCATCATCATCACTCTTTTATCCCTCGCGCTCGTGCTGGTCGCGGCTGGGATGGTCGTCTCAGTCGTCGTCGCGGGTGGCGTGATCGGCCACATCGGCGATTTGAACAAAACGGCGACCACCGATCAAACCTTCGCGGTGAGCGGCGTGCCAACGATCAGTGTCCAGGATCATAACGGCACGATCACCGTCACGCGGGGTGTGGAGAACAGCGTCGTTGTCCACGCCACCAAGCGCGCCGCGACGGACGATCTGCTGGCGAAACTCCAGGTGACTATCCGGCAGGACGGCAATCACATCATCATCGAAACGGCCGGTGATAATTCCTCGGGCTTCGCCTGGTTCGGCAATCATGGGATGGCAGTGGATTACCAGATCGAGGCGCCCGCGCACGCCGACCTCGCGCCGATCAACAGCAGCAATGGCCGGATTGACATCGCCGGCATCGCCGGACAATTCGACCTGAGTACGTCGAACGGCATCATCACCGCGCGCGATGTGGATGGCGCCGTCTCGGCGCAAACCGACAATGGCCGCGTCAGTGTCATCGGCGGGAGTGGCATGTTGCGGCTCGGTTCGAGCAATGGCATCGTCGAGGTGCAGAACGTCGCGGCGACGGGTCTCGATCTCCATACGTCAAACGGCCGGGTCAGTTTCATGGGATCGCTCGCGTCCGGCTCGAAGAACAGCATTGAGACGAGCAACGGCACGGTCTCGATCACCCTGCCACCGGAGAGCGGGCTGAACGTGGATCTGCGGAGCGGCAATGGCAGCATCCATGTCAATGGGTTCCCCATCACCGCGAGTGGCGAGAATAAACGCAACGCCGTTCAGGGCGTGATTAACCGCCCGGATGCCGATCTCACCGTGCATACGGGCAATGGTTCGATTACACTGACGAAACAGGGAATTTAGGAGGATTATGCGATGACTGGTGTGCTGACGGCGTTCATTATCTTCGTCCTTTTCCCTGGCGTGATTCTCGGCTTCATTCTGCTCTCCCGCTATCTGAAGTATCGGGAAACGCTGACGATGATCCAGCACGGCATCACGCCGCCACCGCCGCCGATGATGGTCCCGCCGATGATGCCGCGCCCGCCCGTCGTCGTGCAGCAGCGGAATGGCGGCGGGGGCCGCGCGACGCTGATCTGGGGCCTCGTACTGACGGGGATCGGTATCGCGCTCACTCTCGCCCTCTGGCCCATCGGCTTCATCGCCAACAGCGCCAGCGGCAACAGCATCACCTTCCCGCTCGGCCTCGGGCCATGGATGCTCGCCGGCTTCGTGCCGCTCTTTGTCGGTCTCGCCCTGATCCTCGGCTACGTCATCACGCGGCCGGAGCGGGGGAGTGTGCCGCCTCCCCCACCTGCCCAATGGGCGCCCGGCTTCCCGATCAGGGACGGTGACGCAGCAGGAGCATACGGTCACACGCCCTATGGGAATGGTTCGCCGACCGTTCCTGTCGAGACCGTTATTCACGAAGAAGCATCGG